>JAAZAH010000233.1 GCA_012514415.1 Sandaracinaceae bacterium | reverse complement strand
GAGCGCAAACTCGATCCCAAGAAGGCGGCGCGCGACGCGACGAAGGACATCGGCCTCGCCGTCCTCGCGACCACGCTCTCCCTTGTGGCGGTCTTCCTCCCCGTGGTCTTTATGGGCGGAATCGTGGGACGCTTTCTCGGCTCCTTCGGCATCACGATGAGCGTCGCCGTGATGATTTCGCTCTTCGTCGCCTTCAGCCTCACGCCGATGCTCGGTGCCAAATGGCTGAAATCGACCGGTGAGGGCGTGTCGAAGCGACCGAAACCCGAGCATGAAGAGGCGCCGCTTCTGAGTGCGGCGGAAGAACGCGCCCGCTACCGCGAGCATTTCCGGGGTGAGTCCGGCTTTGAACTCGAAGACGGATTTCTCGAAAGGGCGTATGGAAAGATCCTCGCCTTTTCGATGGAGCGAAGGTGGCTGATCGGGCTCATCATGATCGGCTCGCTTTTCGCCGTCCCTCTCATCGCCTCGATCGTGCCCACCTCGTTCATGCCGGACGATGATGAGGGGCGCTTCGACATCACGATCGAGGCCCCGCTCGGTACGTCGCTCGCCGAAACCGAGATCATCAGCGAGCGGCTTGCGCGGCGCATCCGTCTGATCCCGGAGGTTCGGTATACGGTTGTCATGACAGGCAGCCCCGAGGGCGATATCAGCGGCCGCGGCGATAACGAATCGCTCATCTACGTCGCTCTTGCGCCACACGGCGAGCGAAAGCGCTCCGCTCAAGAGATCATCCAATACATCCGCGACGAGGAGCTTCCACCGTTCATCGAGGCGACGGGAGTGCGCGCGGCTGTCTCGCAGGTCTCTCCCTTCGGGACGTCAGGACCTCAGGCAGCGCCGATCCAATACCTCGTCCGCGGTCCCGATCTCGAGCGCCTCGAGCAATACGCGGATGAGCTCGTCGCCGTCCTCCAAAAACAGCGCGGCGTCGCTCAAGCCGACCATACCTACCGCGTGGGGCGTCCCGAGATCCGCGTTGAGATCGACCGCGCCCGCGCCGGGGAGCTCGGAGTATCGGTCGCGTCCATCGCCGAAACACTTCGCATTCTCATCGGCGGACAAGACGTGACGAAGCTCGCGCTCGACGGAAAGCAATTCGACGTGAACCTCCGAGCCGGTGAGGATCACCGACGGCAGATCGCCGATCTCGAGCGCTATAAAGTGCGCGCCGCGGACGGGAGACTCATCCCGCTATCGCAGGTGACGCGTATCGACGAGGGACGCGGACCGTCTGCGATTCAGCGCGTCGCACGCGATCGCAGCATTCTCATCTACGCATACGTCACGTCCGAGGCCTCGACGGCGAACATCCTCCGCGCGCTCGACGAGACCGTGGAGTCCTTCGGAATGCCGGCGGGCTATTCGACGCTCCTCACGGGTCAGGCGAAGGAATTCGAGAAGGCGGCCGCCGGCTTCGCGCTCGCAATCGTACTTTCGTTCGTCTTCATGTACCTCATCATCGCGGCGCAGTTCGAGAGCTGGATCTATCCCATCTCGATCATGAGCTCGCTGCCGTTGACAGTGCCCTTCGCCCTCCTCTCTCTCGCAATCTTTGGCCAGTCCCTGAATCTCTTTTCGATGCTTGGACTTCTCGTCCTCTTTGGCATTGTGAAGAAGAACTCGATCCTTCAGATCGACCATACGCTGACGCTAAGGCGCGAGGGCTTCACGCGTCCCGACGCGATCATGCTGGCGAACCGCGACCGGCTTCGTCCGATCTTGATGACGACGCTCGCCTTCGTCGCAGGCATGATCCCGCTGCTTCTCAGCCGGGGGGCAGGGGCGGGTACGAACCACGCCATCGCGGGCATCGTTCTTGGTGGGCAGACACTCGCGCTTCTCCTCACGCTCATCGGGACACCGGTCATCTACACGTGGCTCGATGATCTTCAACTTTGGACGAATGCACGGCTCGACACCCTCCGGGCAGGTGTTGGGCGCATGACGGCTGGGCTTCGCAAAAAGCGTGAAGCCTGATCGGACGCGGGTCCGGTAAGAAACGCTCGTGAAAAAGCCGCCCTTCGGGATCCGAAGTGGCGGTTTTTCTTTAATCAACGGCCGAGTTTTGGGCCGGCGCCGACGCGGGCTGGGGGCTTGATGCTAGGAGCGTTCGATCTTATCGACGCGCCGCTGATGCCGTCCGCCTTCGAAGGGCGTCTCAAGGAAGGTGCGGAAGATCTCTTCGGCGAGCCCTTCGCCCACGACGCGCGCACCAAGGCAAAGCACATTTGCGTCGTTGTGTTGGCGTGTGGCTTTCGCCACGTAGGGATCGGTGCAGAGCGCGGCGCGGACCCCCTTGAAGCGATTCGCCGCGATGCTCATCCCGACGCCAGAGCCGCAAACAAGGATCCCGACGCCTTCGCCACGCTGCACCCGGGACGCGACCTCGGCCGCATAATCCGGATAGTCAACGCTCGACTCATCATGGGTCCCGAGATCGATCGCTTCATAGCCGAGCTCGCGGGCACTCTCGACGAGCCGCGCTTTGAGACCGACGCCCGCGTGATCGGCCGCGATAAAGAGCTTCTTTTTGCTCATGAATGTTCCTTGAAGACGAGGCTCACGTTCGTTCCGCCAAAGCCGAAGCTATTTGAGATCGCGACCCGCACGCGCGCCTCGCGCGCCTCATTCGGGACGAGGTCGAATCCCTCGGCTTCTTCGGCGGGATCCTCGAGGTTGATCGTGGGCGCCACCATGCCGCGCGCGATCGTCAGTGTCGTGATGACGGCTTCAAGCGCCCCCGCGGCGCCGAGAAGATGGCCCGTCATGCTCTTGGTGCTCGAGACCATCAGCCCGTTCTTTGCACGCGAACCGAAGACGCTCGCGATCGCCATGAGTTCTTGGATGTCGCCCGTCGGCGTCGAGGTGCCGTGCGCATTCACATAATCGAACTCGCTCGGATCGATCTTTGCGTCTTGAATGGCCGCCTTCATCGCGCGCGCCCCGCCCTCGCCGCCCGGCGACGGCTGCGTGAGATGATACGCATCCGAGCTTGCGCCGTAGCCCACAATCTCGGCGAGGATCGTCGCACCTCGGTGAATCGCTGACTCGCGCTCTTCGAGCATGACGATCGCGGCCCCCTCGGCGATCACGAAGCCATCGCGACCGCGATCGAACGGCCGACTCGCGGATTTGGGCGCATCGTTTCGTTTGGAAAGCGCACGCATCGCGGCGAATCCGCCAACGCCCATCGGCGTCACCGCGGCCTCCGTCCCGCCTGCGACCGCGGCGTCGATCACACCGCGCTGAATCGCGACAAACGCTTCGCCGATCGAGTGTCCACCGGAGGAACAAGCACTCGTCACGCAATACGAAGGCCCGCGAAAGCCGTGCTGCATCGAGACTTGACCGGCTGCGAGGTTTGAGATGGTCGCGGGGATGAAATATGGGCTGATGCGGCGGGGTCCTCGCTCGAGGTAGACGCGATGGTTTTGTTCGAAGACCTCAATCCCGCAAAAACCGACGCCAATATAGGTGCCGACGCGGTTGAGCTCTTCCTCGGTCGCTGGAGCGAAGCCCGAATTTTTTACGGCTTCATCCGCCGCCTTCATGGCGAGGTGGATGAAGCGCGAGCCCTCACGGACCCGCTTTTTTTCGACGACTGTCTCGGGATCGAAGCCCTTGACCTCGCCTGCAATTTGGGAAGCGAAGCTCTCAGGGTCGAAGAGGGTGATCCGATCGATCCCACTCTCCCCTCGGAGGAGCGATCTGAAGCTCTCTTCGGCGCTTTGCCCGTTCGGACTGACCGCGCCCACTCCCGTGATGACGACCCTGCGCATGCGTCACACCCCTTTAAACGACCGAACGTCGGGGCCGCCCGACGTGAAAGGGCGGTCCCCAAAGGGCTCAGGCGCGATGCTCTTCGATGTAGCGGATCGCATCCTGCACGGTTTGGATCTTCTCCGTGTCCTCGTCGGGGATTTCGATCTGGAACTCCTCTTCGAGCGCGAGGACGAGCTCAACGATGGCGAGCGAGTCCGCCCCGAGATCATCGATGAATGACGCCTCCATCTTGATCTCTGCGACGTCGACATCGAGCTGCTGGGAGATGATCTCTGTAACTTTCTGAGCGATTGACATGAATTCCTCCGGAGAATGGGTCATGGGACGTGTGCGCTTCGCGGAAAACCCGAGCTGCGCGCTCGCCCTCGATTCCAAGGTTTAGACGTGCATCCCACCGTTGACGCCGAGGGTTTGCCCCGTGACATAACCCGCCTCATCACTGGCGAGAAAAAGAACTGCCGCAGCGACCTCTTCAGGTCGACCGATGCGCCCCACCGGGGTTGTGCGAAGGATGCCCTCGCGCGCCGCCTCGGGAAGCGCGTCCGTCATGTCGGTCTCGATGAAACCGGGGGTGACGGCGTTGACCGTGATCCCACGCGAAGCGTATTCGCGCGCGAGCGTGCGCGTCATGCCGAGCAGCGCCGCCTTCGACGCTGAATAGACGACCTGCCCGGGATTCCCGGTCTCCGCGACGACGCTCGAGATCTGAATGATGCGGCCATACTTTTGGCGCATCATCGGCCGGATCGCGGCCTTGGCGCAATAGATCGCGCCCGCAACGTTCGCCTCGAAGGTGCGCGAGATCTCTTCGGGCCTCACGCGCATGAGGAGCTGGTCGAGCGCGATACCAGCGTTATTGACGAGGATATCGAGTCTGCCGCGCTCTTTGACAAAGGCGCTGATGGCCGCATCCACCGCCTCGGGATCGGAGACATCGAAGGGGAGCAGGACGCCGTCACCGCCGGCTTCGCGGATCTCCGCGAGCGTCTGCTCGGCCGCCTTGGCGTTGCCGCGGTAATTCACCGCGACGAAAGCCCCAGCGCGAGCAAGCGTCACCGAAATGGCGCGACCAATCCCCCTGCTCCCGCCAGTGACGAGAGCCACTCTATCCCGAAGGCTGAACATGCCCATCCTCTTTGACCAAGCGCGCCGCGCTCGTCAACTCAAAAGGCGCGGCGCCGCGTGGGCGACTCAGTCCTGATCGCTCGGTCCGGTGAGGATCTCGCGGCCCTTATAATGGCCGCACGAGCCGCAGACGCGATGCGGGAGCATCATATCGCCGCAGTTCGGGCAGGGGATCACGTTGGGCGCGACAACCTTATCGTGTTGGGCGCGGCGCTGATCGCGCTTGGCGCGGCTGGTGCGTTGCTTCGGAACGGCCACTTGATTTACTCCTGATCTTTCGTGAGATCGTCTTTGAGCTTCAAAAGAGAGGCGAAGCGTGGATCGACCTCGGGTTTTGTCCAGATATCGTCCTTGCCTCGGATCGATTCGGGAATCGTCGGCATCTCGCACCCCCCCTCGCAGTGGATCTGCATGGGGATGGCGAGGACGATGTATTCGCGGACCAGCCCATCGAGGATGAGCTCGTCCCCAGAATAGGTATCGTAATCGAGATCGTCCTCAGGATCGATGAGGATCT
>JAAZAH010000021.1 GCA_012514415.1 Sandaracinaceae bacterium | reverse complement strand
TCGGGAGGCGGGACGGGTTCGGCGTCGATTTGGTGCGCGAGTCCCTCTTCTTCGATGTGGAAGCTGATGCTGGCGGAGAAGATGGCCTCACCGTTCTGGATGGCGACGACGCGGCGAGTCGTAAAGCTTCGCCCATCCCGGATTCGGTCGACTTCAAAGAGGATCGGTCGCTTTGGATCGCCCGGTCTGAGAAAGTAGGAGTGAAGGCTGTGGGGATAGAGTGCGGGGCCGACGGTGCGCGAGGCGGCGATAAGCGATTCTGCGGCGACGAGTCCGCCGAAGACGCGCGGGCGTCCATCGTTGGGCGTGAGCCCGCGGAATAGATCGCGATCGAGGCGCTCAAGGTCGAGAAAGCCGAGGAGCTCGGCGACAGCGTCATCACTCATGACCTAACTATGCGCGGTAGGCCCACATACGCCAAGTCGTCATGTCAAGGAAGCGATGGTGTTCACAGAAAATTCCAGTCGATTTGCGTCTCGAATTTTCTCCCTGCGGTCGAGTGCGCATCGAGGGCGCCCTCCTGGGGACCTCCTGGGGACCTCCTGGCGCCCTCCTGGGGACCTCCTGGGGACCTCCTGGGGACCTCCTGGGGACCTCCCTCGGGGTGAGCCTCTTCGAACGGCCCGACCGCGAGCGCAGAAAAAGCGCGCTCGAGGCGCGATGAGGTGAAAGGAAGACCTAAGAACTCGTCATTGTTTCGTCACAAACGGACTGTGCATGGCCTTAGAGAACATGATAAGATCAGGGGGTCAGCACTCTGGAACGGCTCGAAAAAAAGCCCCCGCCCACGGCGCCACCCTCGAGCCCTGTCAAGAAGACCTGAAATTTACACGTTACTCAATTCAAAATGACAAATATGCCACTTCATACCGATCTTCAATTCGCAAAGGAGCTCCAAGAGCTTAAGGATCGCCTCCTGGCGATGGGCGGGCGATGCGAGACCATGATCGATGAAGCCATCCACGCGCTCGAGGAGCGGGATGTCGCGTTGGCTCGATCGGTCATGAAGGCCGATAAGCAGATGAATCGCGATGAGCTCGAGATCGACGAGCTGGTCGTCCGCATCCTCGCACTCCGCAATCCGGTGGGTCGCGATTTGCGCTTCGCCGTGACTTCCTCGAAGGTCGTGATCGACCTTGAGCGCATCGGCGATGAGGCAGTGAACTTTTCGGAACGCGTGGTCGAGCTCATCGAGGCCGGTCCGCTGCCCGCGCCCGCGAACGATCTCCCCGAGATGGGGCGGCTTGCGAATCAAATGCTCCGCGACGCGCTCGATGCCTTCGTCACCGAGGACGCGAAGAAAGCCCTTACGGTGCGTTCGCAGGACGATCCAGTCGATGAGTATTACGGGCAGATCCTCCGCGCCGCCGAGCGCTATATGACCGAGCAGCCTGAGCACATCCGGCAAGGGATGAACCTCGCCTCTTGCGCCAAATACCTCGAGCGCATCGCCGATCACGCGACGAATATCGCCGAGATGGTCGTCTTCCTCGTGCGCGGCGAAGATGTGCGCCATCCAAAGAACCAATAAGCACGCAGGCGATTAGACAACCAGTTCGTCCCCGCGTTCGCTGAGCGCATGAAGATAGTCGCCGTAGCTCGTATTCCTTAGCGAGCCGGCGAGCTCACGCAGCTGTTGGCGATCGATCCAGCCTTTTCTGAAGGCGATCTCCTCGGGACACGCGACGCGAAGGCCTTGGCGTTCTTGAAGCGTCTGAATGAAGGCCGCCGCTTGAAGGAGATGATCGGGGCGCCCCGTATCGAGCCAAGCGATGCCGCGTCCGAGGCGCTCGAGATGGAGCTCGTCGCGTTCAAGATAGAGGCGATTCAAATCGGTGATCTCGAGCTCCCCACGTTTGGATGGTTTGAGTGTCGCGGCGAGCTTACTCGCGCGTTCATCGTAAAAATAAAGGCCCGTGACGGCATAATTGCTTCGGGGAGTCGAGGGTTTCTCTTCGAGCCCGATCACGCGCCCGTCGGCGCTGAACTCGGCAACGCCATAGGCGGTCGGATCGCTGACGTAATACCCAAAAATGCTCGCTCCGCGCGCTCTTCGGCTTGCGCTCTCGAGAAGCGAGTTCAGCGGATCTCCGTAGAAGATATTGTCTCCGAGAATCAGCGCGGAGGGATGCCCCTCGAGGAAGGGCTCGGCAATGAGGAGCGCTTCGGCGAGCCCGCCTGGGTGAGCTTGCTTTGCGTAGCTGAGCTGCACGCCCCATTGCTCTCCGCTTCCGAGGAGTCGCCGAAAAAGCACCTGCTCATGCGGCGTCGTGATGATCAGGATCTCGCGAATTCCCGCCTCGAGCAGCGTCGAAAGGGGATAGTAGATCATCGGTTTATCGTAGACCGGGAGCAGCTGCTTGCTCACAGCGCGGGTGAGCGGATGAAGCCGTGTGCCAGCCCCTCCTGCGAGTATGATCCCGCGACGGCTCATGCCGCTTCCCCGCCCCTCTTCGTGTAGTTCTTCGCGATCCATTGGCGGTACTCCCCCGATCGGATGGAATCATAAAGCGCGCGATTCTCTAGAATGTACCGGACTGTCTTACGCATGCCGCTCTCGAAGCTCTCTCGCGGCGTCCAACCGAGCTCGTCGCGCGCCTTCTGGGGATCGATCGCGTAGCGGAGATCGTGGCCCGGGCGGTCGCGGATGAAGACCCTCCGCGCGAGGATCGCCTCGGCGTCCATGTCCGCTTCTGCGGCGACAATCTGCGCAATGCATTCGACGACTTCGAGATTGTTCTTCTCTTCGCCTCCACCGATTCCGTAGGTCTCGCCAACGCGTCCCCGCTCGATGGCAGCCCAAATCGCCTCGATGTGATCGTCGACGTACAGCCAATCGCGCACGTTCTTTCCCTCGCCGTAAATCGGCAAGGAGCGTTCCTCAAGGGCACTAAGGATCATGAGCGGCACGAGCTTTTCAGGGAACTGGCGGGGGCCGTAATTGTTCGTGCAGTTCGTGATCGTGATCGGTAGACCGTAGGTACGGTAATAGGCACGGACAAGGTGATCGCTCGCGGCCTTCGAGGCCGAATACGGGCTTGAGGGATCGTAGGCGGTCGACTCGGTAAACGCGCCCTCATCGAGTGGAAGCGATCCGTACACCTCATCGGTTGAGATGTGATGGAAGTGGATGGGCTTCGAAGCGGTGTGCAGGGCTCGGGCGGCTTCGAGGAGTTGAAAGGTCCCTTCGATATTTGTGCGGATGAACTCCGCCGGCCCAAGGATGCTGCGATCGACGTGGCTCTCCGCCGCGAAGTGGATGATAAGTTCGGGTTCGATGCGCTCGAAGAGCGTTCGCATCGTTTCCCCATGAGCGATGTCCGCGCGGATGAGCTGATAGCGACCTGAGCATTCGGCTCGTTCCATGCCTCGCGGGTTGGCGGCGTAGGTGAGCTTATCGACGTTATAGAGTTTGGCGTGCGGGTAGCGCTCAAGCGTTCGGAGGACGAAATTGGAGCCGATAAATCCGGCTCCGCCTGTGATGAGCACACGTTTCGAGTCGATGTTCATATGGCCTCCGCTTTGGGCTTGAAGCGCCGCAATAGCGCGCGCGCATAAGGACCGAGCGCTGGGATGAAGAGGAGCGCGATGAAGCTTGCGGTCAGTGAGATCGTGAGGAGCACACCGCGCACTTCGAGCGCTTTGGCGAGCTGGCGCGCGGCAAATGCGACGAGGAGCGATGCGGCGATAAGTGTTCCGTCGTGCCGGATGTCGCCGATGCCTCGAAGGCGGGAGTCGATGGCCGAGACGAGGTACGGGAGGATCTCACTCAGGGCGTACCCGAGGATGGCGCCGAAGATTCCGAATGAGCGGAACCCGAGGGGGATGAGAGCCGCCATTCCGATGAGCTTCGCGAGGGCGCTTACGACGAGGATGAAGGCGCGCCCGGCGGCGAGGTTCGCCGCTCGATAGTACGCCTCGTAGAGAATGAGGACGCCGTTGAGGCCGAGAATTTGGATCATCCAGCCGGCATCCTCATATCCGGCTGGGAAGATGAGCCCTGCGAGTTCGGGTCCGAGCCCCATTAGGAGGGTAAAGAGGAAGAGTCCGAGCCGAAGGAGCGGCTGACGGGTCTCCTCGAAGGTGCGCGCAAAGTTCGAGGTCTGAGCGGCTCGACTATAAAGGGGAAAGGCGACCTGGTTGCTGACCTGGGTAAGGAGCTCGAGCGGCGCGCGCGTAACGAGGAGGGCGAGGCTGTACACGCCGAGCATTTCGATCGGCATCAGCCGGCCAAGGATCAGTCGATCCGAATAATGGACAATGAATGTGAGGAGCGTGCTCGCAAAGATCCATCGGCCGAAGCGAAAGAGTTCGAGCGCCGATTCGCGCTCGAAGTCGAGCCTGTTCCGCTCGCCTTCGAGCATACGGTGGCTGAGGAGCGTGCGGACGAAGGGATGGACGAGCATCCCGAGCACGATGGCCCAGACGCTCGGACTCACCAGCGCGAAGCAGATGATGGAGAGTGAAGACGCGAGCTGAGCGATCACCTGGATCGTCATGATGCGTTTCATTTCGAGGCGACGATTCGCTTCGTAGAACTTAGTCGAAAGAAAGCCGCTGAAGATGGCCGAGAGGCCGGCGACAGGAAGGAGCTCGCGAAGCTGAGGTTCGTTGTAGAACTCGGAAAATGGGAGGGCGAAGAGCCAGACGAGCGAATAGAGGAAGAACCCTCTGGCCACTTGGATTGTATAAGCCGTATCGAGGAAACGGCGTCGCTCTCCGTTTTCGCTGTGAATGATCGACGCGCGAATGCCCAGATCGCTGAAGAGCTCGAGACCGAGAAGAAAGACGGCGACGAGCGCCATCAAGCCGAAGGCCTCGCGGTGTAGCAGGCGGGTGAGGGCGAGGTTGATTCCGAACTTGATGAAGTGGATCGATACCGTCGCGCCCATCGATAGGAGAGAGCCGGAGAAGATTCGTGACCGGAGCGCGTCTTCGTTCGCGGGGGTGCCCTTCATCTTGGAGGGTTTTACGGAGACGCAGGCGGGTTCTTACCCGCTCGGGGGGGAAGGGAGCGCCGTTGTGCAAATCGAAGGCAGAAGAAGACGCAAGTCCCCGTATGGAAGAGTGCGCCACTTTGAGCGTGAGAGAGGGAGGCACGCCATGACGACACTGAAGCCGACGATACGTGATCTTGTAGCGAGGGTGCTTTCGCAAGGGGGACTGACCAGCCCGACTCGGCGGCATTACGGAAAGCTGATGATCGTCACCTTCCACCGCGTCCTCCCCAAGGAATATCGCGACCGTTATCACACCCCTGGGATGGTCATCACCCCTGAAGAGCTCGATTGGACGGTCGGCTATTTGAAGGAGCATTATACGATTGGCCGGCTCGATGAAGTCCATACCCGTCACGAGTCCGGCGAGCGTCCTGACAAGCCCTTTCTCGCCCTCACCTTTGACGATGGCTATCGAGACAATTTTGTCTATGGGCTTCCAATCCTCGAAAAGCATGGCGTTCGCGCCTGCTTCTTCGTGACGGCGGGCTACATCGATCGCGATCGCTCACCTTGGTACGACCGAATCGGCTTTGCGCTGAACCCGGCGCCACGCCGGACGGATGCGGAGCGAGCGCTCCTCGCCCGATACGGGCTCGCCGAATATGCATCTTTGCCGGTGGAGCAGGTGCTCGAGGGGGTTAAGAAGCTCACGCCTCAGCGCCGTCAAACGCTCTCCGATGTGATCATCCGGGGGGACGTTCCGGAATGGGCGCGGATGATGACGAGCGATGAGATACGCGAACTCCATCGTCGCGGGCACGAGATTGGATCACATACGATGACGCATCCGATCCTTACGTCGTGTACGCGCGCCGAGCTCGACTGGGAGCTTGAAGGGGCGAAGAACCTCATCCAAAAGATCCTCGACGAGGAGACTAGCAGCCTTGCCTATCCGAACGGCGATGTGAGCGAGGCCGTCCTCAATGCGGTCGAAGCGGCAGGCTATCTGCGCGCGGTCACAACGCGCTGGGGAGCAAATCAAAGGGGAAATGCGCCCTATCTACTAAGGCGGTGCGAGATCGACGCGAGGCGGATGCGTGAACAAACAGGCACGCTGAGTGAGCCGAATCTCGCTCTTAGACTTAGCGGCTTCCACCCGAGCCTTCGATGAAGCGGGAAGATCGAGGGTTGGTCGCGCACTCTGTCGGAGCCGTCGTGATCGGCCGGAATGAAGGTTCACGTCTTGCGGCATGTCTCGTTTCGCTTGCGAGCGAGGTCGAGCGCATCGTCTATGTCGACTCCGGATCAAGCGATCGAAGTGTTGAGATCGCACGGAGGTACGGCGCCGAGGTCGTCGAGTTAGAGCGTACCCGCCCGTTCACCGCCTCGAGGGCGCGAAATGCGGGCGCAAAGCGTCTTAGTGAGGGCGAAGGTGCTCCTCCGTACATTTTCTTTATCGATGGCGATTGCGAGCTGATCCCGGGTTTCCTTGGCCATGCGCTAAGCGCGATCGAGGCGCCCGAAGAGATCGCCGTCGTATGCGGCATTCGGAAGGAACGCGCTCCGAGTGCTTCCGTCTACAATCGTCTTTGTGACATCGAATGGGATGGCCCCGAGGGGTTCGTCGACGCATGCGGCGGCGATGCGCTCATGAAAGCGGATGCGTTCTGGGCGGTTGGAGGGTTCGATGAAGAGCTCATTGCGGGGGAGGAGCCAGAGCTTTGTCTCCGGCTGAGGCGCCGCGGCGAACGCATCCTTCGCATCCCGCAAGAGATGACGCGTCACGATGCGGACATCCGTCGGTTTCGTCAGTGGTTTAAGCGTGCCGAGCGCGCGGGTCACGCCTTCATCGAATGCGCCCTAAAGCACCGCGAAGGCAAGGAGCGCCATTGGCAGCGCGAGGCCATTCGCCCATTTGTCTTCGTGATCGGCGTACCGACGTTCGCCTTCGGCTTGGCTCTCCCGACGGCCGGGTTGAGCCTTTTTGCGCTTTTGGCCTATCCGCTCTCTTTGGCGCGGGGCTATCGTTCATTTCGATCACGAGGGAGGAGCCCCGGGGAGGCGGTGCTTGCCTCTACGCTCTGCCTCGTCGGCCGCGTCCCCGAGCTCATCGGCGAAGTCCGTTTTCTCGCGCGAAAGGCGCGCGGAAGATCGCGAAAACTCATTGAGTACAAGGAGGCGTGATGAGCGAGCCCGCGTGGATCCCCATCTTCGCATCACTCTCGGTCATCGTCTCGATGCTCTTGGCGATGCCTGCGGTCTTTTTGATGGTCGTGAGTTTTGCGTCGCGGCGGCATCCGCGACCGAAGTTCATCCCGCTTCGTGCAAAACGGGTGGCGGTCCTCATGCCAGCCCACAACGAAGCCGAGACCATCGAGGCAACGCTCACTGACCTCATGGCGTCGCTCGACGAGGGCATGACCGTCTGGGTGGTTGCCGACAATTGCACGGACGATACGGCGAGGCGCGCCGCGGAGTTGGGCGCCAATGTGATCGTACGTAGCGACACGGAGCGTCACGGGAAAGGCTACGCGATCGAGTGTGGCGTCGAGGCGATGTCCGCGTCTCCGCCCGAGGTCGTGGTCATTGTCGACGCAGACTGCCGCATCGATCCTTTCAGTCTCCGCCGCATTGCGGATATCGCTCACGATAAAGGTCGTCCGGCGCAGGCAGTTTACACGATGCGTCCGGCCTCGGATGCCCTTCTGTCGCGTGTTGGCGCTTTCGCTTTCGCTGTAAGAAACGTCGTGCGTCCCATGGGGATGAAGCGACTCGGTTTTCCTGTGCATCTCGCCGGGACCGCGATGGCCTTTCCCTATCCGCTCCTTCGCGCTTTTCGTGGGCTGGACAATCATCTCGTCGAGGATCTCTATCTCGGGATCGAGCTGAGCCTCGGTGGGCGTGCCCCGATTCTCGTTGAGGAAGCGCGCGTCGAAAGTGTCCTTCCCACACATCAGTCTGCTGCCCTAGCGCAGCGCCAGCGCTGGGAGGGTGGAAGTCTGAAGGTGATGAAGACCCATCTCCTCAAGGTTTTGCGCGAGATGCTCCGATATGGGCGACCCTCGCTCTTGGGCCTCGCGCTCGATCTCACCATCCCCCCGCTCGCTCTCTTCTCGCTGCTCATCTCGATGAACGGCGCGTTTGCTCTTTGGCTCGCGCTCGAGGCCGAGCGTCTTTTCCCTTTCGCTCTCTCGATGATTCCCGCCTTCGCCCTGATGGCGGCCGTGGTTTCCGCCTATCGCGCAGTGGGCGGCGCGTATCTAAGCGCAGCCGAACTCGTCCGCGTACCGCTCTATGTCCTATGGAAGATCCCGCTTTATCTCGGGCTGATGATCCGAGGCGCGCCGAGACGATGGCGCCGAACGGAGAGGGGGGAGGCCAAATGACCATCGCCTATCTGACAAGCGAATATCCGGCGCCGTCACATACGTTCATTCGTCGCGAGGTTGCGGCGCTCAGAGCGCGCGGCGCCGAGGTGCACACATTCAGCGTTCGCATGCCGCGCGCGGGGACGCGCTTTTCGTCGGCTGATCAGGAAGAGAGGGCGCGCACTTTCTACATCCTTCGGGATAAGCGCGAGACCGTGCTTGACGCGCTTCGAGAGATCGCGAGGAGGCCGATTCGAAGCACGAAGACGCTCACGCGCGCTCTCAGGCATCGGGTGCCGGGGATGCGCTCCCTTGCGTATGGCGTGATCTATTTTACGGAGGCGCTCTGTTTAGCGCGACAGCTCGAAGCGAAGGGGGCGAGGCATCTCCACAACCATTTTGCCAATCCTTCGGCCATCGTCGGATTGCTCGCCGCGAAGCATCTCGGACTTGGCTATAGCTTCACTGTGCACGGCGTGAGCGAGTTTGATGGCGACGCTGGCGCGCTCCTTCCCGCAAAGGTGAAAGAGGCGGATTTCGTCGTTTGTATCTCGAGCTATACGCGCGCGCAGACGATGCGGCTGATTCCTCCCGATGAGTGGCAGAAGCTTGTGCTTAGTCGCTGTGGTGTGGACATCGAAGCGATTCCCATGCGCGAGCTCAAATCCGAGGGACGAAAGCGTCTCCTCTCCATCGCCCGACTTTGCCCCGTAAAGGGCGTTCACGGCGGGCTCGAGGCGTTTGCCTTGATGCGCGAGCGAGGGGTGGATGCCGAGCTTCATCTTGTGGGCGATGGACCGCATCGAAATTCACTCATCGCGCGATGCCGAGCGCTCGGCATTCACGATCGCGTTATCTTCCATGGGCAGCTGAGCGAGGCCGAGGTGTTTGAGCAGCTCGCGCAGGCAGATGTGCTCTTTCTGGCGAGTCTGATGGAGGGGCTCCCCGTCGTCATCATGGAGGCACTCGCCGCAGGTGTCCCCGTCGTCGCGCCGACCATCGCAGGCATCCCCGAGCTCATCATCGAAGGCGAGACCGGTCTCCTCTATCCCGCAAGTGACGTCGAGGCCCTTGCCGGACAGCTCGAGCGCCTCGTTCGCGATCCCGGCCTTGGAGCTCGACTCGCGGCCCGTGGCCGAAGGAAGCTCCTCGAGCTTCATACGATCGAAACCGCAATCGAGCCGCTCGTCGAAGAGCTCGCGGCGCGTGGATTGATGGCGCCGCGCCCTCTCGGTGAGCGGCGGGCGGGAGAGCGGCGGCGAGGGGATCTCGACCTCATCGGCGCTTGAGCGCGACCCACATCAAGCGAAACGCGAAGGGGACGCCATGGACAAGATAGCGCCGAGCGAGCCTTCGCGGTTCGGTGACGAGGCGAAAGAGCCATTCAAGTCCGACGCGGCGTAGCGCGACCGGAGCTTGGGCGAGATCGCCCGTGAGGAACGAGAGGCTTGCCCCGACGCCGACAACGAAGATGCCTCGGATCGCTTGCTGAAGCGCGGCGGCGATCACTTCTTGTTTCGGTGAGCCGAGGGCGATGAAGACGATGCGCGCTCCACTCTCATGGACCTCTTTGACAAGCCGGTCGAGCGCCTCTTCGTCGGGGGGATCGTCATAATATCCATCGTCATATCCCGCGACCTTTGCGCCGGGAAAGCGCATCTCGATGAGATCGGCTGCACGCTCGGCTACCCCTTCCGAGCCTCCAATCAAATAGACGGAATGCGCGGCCTGGGCGGCCTCGGTCAGGATGGCGGGGACGAGCTCACTGCCGGCGACCCGTTCGGGGAGGGCGTGTCCCATCAGGCGGGAGGCCCAGACGAGCGGCATGCCGTCGGCGACGCGGAGGTCGGCGCCCTCGTAAAATGCGCGAGCGCGCGGATCGAGCCGCGACCGGCGCAGGATGTCGAGGTTCGCCGTGACAAGATGAAGGCCTTTTCCCTGATCGAGCGCTTCAAAGATATGCGCGATCAATTCTTCACGCGTCACACTTGCGATGCGCATCCCATCGAGCTCAATCTCGGGAAATGGATGGGACGGAATGCCCTCTTCTGGGCGCGTCACCTTCGCCCGATCCTTCATGGTCTGCTCTCGGCGTGGATGGCTTCGCCCAAGCGATCTTCTCGCGCGATGGCTCGGGGGTAGCTGAGGAAATTATCCCAAGCGATGCGGTAGAGCGCCTCGCGTGTCCCTTCTTCGAGTGGGATCGTTCGTTCGTTCTCGAGATCGATGATCTCGCCCGAAGCTCCCTCGGGCGTACGTCGAAAGAGCGCAGCGAAAAAATTCGCCGCGATGAAGTGGTTACCGAGCGGGCTCAAGTGGATGCTGTCGACGAAGAGCTCGTCTTCGTCGACAATTCCGGGGACTTCGCCCGCTCGGATGGCATCGATAAGCATTCCGAGGCCGCGTCCCGCCGGAAGGATGCGGATGCTCGCACCGCTCCGTTTGGTGGCTTCGCGCGCGACTTTTTCCCATTTGGGCAGGTCGTCATCGATAAAGCGGCGATAGTTTGTCGAGCGAAAAATCAGCCCCCGCTGTCGATCGCGATGCACCCAGGATTCGTCCAGAAAGATGCGCGCGTGAGGCTGCTCGACGGCTGTGAGCGAGCCAAATCGCGCGACGTACTCGACCGAATTGCGATATCGGATCATGTCGAGGATGGGGACGGCTTCGGCGAGAACGACGGCATCGAAGCGGCGCTCTCTCAGGCGCTCACGCGCGCGTACCCCGAGCGAGCGATGATCTTCATTCCATTGCTCTTCGAGCGGCGCGCCATCGATGATCTGCGCCTCATATTCAAATTCGACGTCGAGACTTCGGGCGATCGACTCGAGATTTCGGGGCATCTCGAAATTGATCAGCGAATGACCGATGAAGAGTGCGTGGACGGACGCAAGAGGCGCAAGCTCGCCCTCTTCGAGTACAGCGGAGGGTGGCGGCGGGGGCTCCGGTTCATTGCTACACGCGGGCAGGAGCGCGCCGAAGCTGAGGGCATAGAGCAGCTGTCCTTTCGAAACTCTCATCTCTCTCCCCGTGAGATCTCTCCTTCCTCGATATAACGGAGGATCGCATCAAATTTTGGAGCCTCTCCGCGCGGCTGGCCTTGGTATTCCTTGATCCCCCACGCTCCATGCGGACCGTAGGTCTGCGCGCTCGAATAGTGGAGAAAGAGCGCGCCGCCCGTGAGCTCGCTCCAAAGTTCGAGGAACTGTCGATAAAGCGCGCCCATGCGGGGATCGCGATTGAGCGCGATCACGCGATCGCGAATTGCGGGGTCGAACCCGAGAAAGTGGGGCCCGCCTTCGTAGGCGGCGTAGCGGATATTGGGAAATTCTTTGAGTCCCCGGAGATCGCGGACAATGCCCGCATACGGTCCGCCGTAGCGATTGGTTCTTTCGCCCGAGATGGGCGTGAAGACGCCTGCGGGTGCGCCGTGAACTTGGGTCTTATTCTTTCGGAACGCGCCGTCGAGCTTTTCGGGAGAGTGGACGATGCGCCCAAAATAGGGCGCGACGGCATAGACGTCGACGATCGAGGCAAGCTCTACACTCGGGCCGATCTCTTCGCTGAGCATGCTGCGCCCTCGACCGTCGAACGCGCCGATCTGTCCGGCGAGGACGCGGCGGATCCGCGGCTCTCCGAGAACTTCGGCGGCGATGCGAAAGAGACGGGCGCTCTCATGTGCCTGTTCGCGTGCGCCATAGGCCCTGCATCGCGCCTGCGCTTCGTTCCAAGAAGTTTTGGCGCAAAGGGGCATCCCTTCGGCGGTGGTGCATTCTTTTTCGGGATCGCTCGAGAGGCGGCGGCAACCATTGGCGTTCATCTGCTGATGCTGCCGGAAGAGATCATTCCAGAGCTCGTTCCCAAGTTCGATGTAGATGAGTCGCCGCGGATCGATGGAGGCGGAAAATGCCTTGAACACGTCGCGATAAAACCCGTCCGGTGCGAACGGCGGGAGCGTGAGCCAAGCGTCTGCTTCAAGCTGGTTCGCGAGCTCCGCCATGATTTCGAAGGGGACGGGGTGGTAACGGCGGCTTTCGACCTTCGGCCAATCTGCCATCTCGCTCGTAAAAGGCCGGGCGTCGTTCGCTTCGCGGTTCGTATCCATCCAGTCGACGAAGCGAAGGACAGAAAATGCGGCGTTCTCTTCGAGGAAATGGGGATGAAAGGGCTCGTCTTTTGCTTGCTCTTCGAAGGGAACGCATCGCTCGCCTTCGGAGCAAGCGATCGATTCATCGCAATAGCGCATTCGATCGCTTGTGCAGCGCCCTCCTGGGTAAAAGAGGGCGATGGAGCGGATGGGATCCGTCGGGGATGTCGCGCTTAGCCGG
>JAAZAH010000232.1 GCA_012514415.1 Sandaracinaceae bacterium | reverse complement strand
CGGCCTCTCGTAAGCGCGCCCTATGGGACAGTGACCTGCCCCATCTCGTCGGTCCGTCCTCTATGACAGTCCCAGTTGGGTTGAGTTGCTCGTCTCGCCGCCACTACACAACGCACGCCCAGAAGAGTGAGCTAAGACGAAAAGGCGCATCCCCATGCTCTATATTTACCGCCATTCGCGCTTCCAAACGGCGCGCTCCGTCGGCCTCTCGATGCTCGCGCTCGCCGGATGGCTCGGGGTGTTCTTCTATTTCGGAGGCAGCGAGCCTGAGCATGAGTCGACGCTCCGGCTCTTCGTCTGCATCGTGGCCGCCGTCGAGGTGCTCCTCTTTCTTCTTCTCATCTGGCTCCTTCGGAATCCGAGCACCTTCGAAATCCGCCTGACGCAGAATGCGCTTTCTCAGACACACCCATTTCATCGCGAATGGAACTTCTCGATCGATCCGCGCGAGATCGAGCGAGTCGACAACCTCCTGTGGGGAACGACCGATCGCATCCCGCGGCGAATAATTCGGATGCGCGACGGTCGGAGCTTCGAGCTTTCGTTGAACTACCGCTACTCCGCAGACGCGCTCTTCGATGCGCTCCGCCAAATAAACCCGGAGATCAGGCTCCCGCAGCGTCCTCATCTCTTCAAGCGCTCCAAGGAAGATGCCTGCTCGTATTTGCCATTTTCGAAGTTGACTGAAACCGAGCGCGCCGCCGCCGAGCGCCCTGACACAAAAAAGGAGCCGCCCCCGCGAGGGCCGCTCCTTTGATATCGAACGGAACGATTGGCGCTTAGGCGCGCTCAGCCATCGATATCGACGCAGAGCGCCTCGGAGACATAGGGTCGATCCCGCGGCTGGTGTACTTGGCCAAACTGCGCGCGACAATCGAGATCGTCCTCGCAGCCAATGTACGTGCAGACGCCCTTGCGGCAGCGTTCGGTCGCGGCGCACTCGCGATCACTGTCGCACGGGATCACGCATTGACGGACGTCGCTCCCGTCGATCTTGACGCATTCGGCTTCGCGCGCGTCTCGTCCCGGCGCCGCGTTGCCCCAAAGGACGCACTCGCGATCGCTCTTACATCCAACGTAGACGCATTCGCCCGCTTCACAGGCTTCGAAGATGCCGCAGTGCTCATCCGCGCTGCAGGGGAGCTCGCAGAATCCACCTCGGCAGCGCTCATCATCGTCGCAATGCGCGTCCTCGAGGCATTGGACGCATTGTCCTTCGGCGTTGCAGCGATTGTCACCAGCACAATCGCCGTCACTCTCGCAGAAGGTGTCCGTGGTGCAGCGCTTCGCGGGGCTACAGGTGAGATCGCAGATCTCGTCGCAGTCGGAATCGTTGCAGATTGGGTGCGTCGGGTCGTACTCAGGGTTTGTGCAATTGCAAAAGCCCGGTGTGAGCATGCACGAATCGGTGCAGTCATTATCCGACGCGCACGCCGCGCCACCAAACGCGCACATGCCCGCATCGACAACGCAGGTATTGGTGCAATCGTCGTTGCTCGTGCATGGGAAGAGTGACAACGCACACGACCCCGTCACCGAGCACGTTCCCCCGCCACATTGATCCGCCGAGGTACACGAGATGGGCGAGCAGTTCGGAAGTGTCAGCTCACAATAGCGCGCGCGATCATCGCATTTCGGAGGAGCCGAGGTCGGACGATCGCCACAGCAATCCGCCGTCGTCTCACAATCGATAAGCACGCAATCCTTCCCGTTCTCGATCGAAATCGGGAAGTTGTCCTTCGCGCACATTCCGTTGATGCACGCGAAGCCGCGCCGACAATCATTTCTCGCTTGGCAGGACTCTCCGTGTCCTCCATCGGGCGAGAGGCATCCGCTAAAGACGGCGGCGGCCGACATAGCCGTCATCAAGAGAAGCAATCTAAGATATAAAGACCGCGCAGCCATCATTTTCTCCTTTGGAGCAGGGCGACCGCGCAAACCATCGTGCGCACACCCACCCCGAGCCACTACACTTGATACTCCGTGCTATCGCCCTCGTCAGATCACGTCAAGGGGTGACACACGTGATTTTTCGCCCCGCCCATCTCGCCAGGATGGCGGAAAATGACGACTTTCAAGTCAAAGAGTCCGAAAATTCAACTCTTGAGCGGAACCAAATGCGCCGGGATCCCCCAGCCGCATTCGATGTCACCAAGGAACTCATCGCGGGTCTCGGGATAGTCGATCGTATAGTGAAGCCCGCGGCTTTCACGTCGGGCGAGGGCCGAAGCGACGATAAGTCCGGCGACGTCCGCGATATTCCGCAGCTCGAGCAGATCGCGCGTCAAAAGATGACGCCAATAATATTCGCGGATCTCTTCTTTGAGCATGGAGATGCGGCGTGATGCGCGGATCAGGCGTTTATTGCTTCGGACGATCCCGACGTAACTCCACATCGCGCGGCGAACTTCTTCCCAGTTTTGTGTGACGACGACGGCTTCGTCGCTTTCAACCGCCTCGCCCACATCCCAATCGGGCACGTCGACGAGCCCGGTCTCGGTCGGTCGGTCGGTCATCGAGGTGGCCGCGCGATGTGCGTAGACCAGCCCTTCAAGGAGCGAATTGCTCGCGAGACGATTGGCCCCGTGTAGCCCCGTACAACTCACCTCGCCGATCGCCCAAAGGCCAGGGAGCGTCGTCTTCCCGTTCTTATCCACGACAACGCCGCCACACATATAGTGCGCTGCGGGAACGACCGGGATGGGTTCGGTCCGCATGTCCACGCCGAATCGCAGGCAGGCCTCGTGGATGTTGGGGAAGCGTTCGACCAGATAATCCGCCTCTCGCGCGCTCATATCGAGATAGACGCAGTCGAGGCCAGCGCGCTTCATCTCGAAATCGATGGCGCGCGCGACGACATCGCGCGGGGCAAGGCTCCCCATCGGGTGGTGGTCGCGCATAAAATCCCGACCGTCGGGAAGCCTAAGAATCCCACCCTCACCCCGAAGCGCCTCGCTGATAAGGAAGCTCTTTGCCTCGGGGTGGTAGAGGCAGGTCGGGTGAAACTGAAAGAACTCCATATTCGCGATGCGGGCTCCGGCGCGGTACGCCATCGCCACGCCATCGCCGGTCGCCACATCGGGATTGGTCGTGTAGAGATAGACTTTTCCGGCTCCCCCCGTCGCAAGGATGGTCGCGCGCGCGCGGTAAACGGCGACCTCTCCGGTTTGTTCGAGAAGGATATACGCGCCGAGCACACCGCGACGCTCGCCAAACCGACTCGCCTCGATAAGATCGATCGCCATCGCATCTTCGAGGATTTCGATGTTGGGATGTTGTGCGACGCTCTCGAGCAGCGCGCGCTGAATCTCTTGGCCCGTAATGTCGCCCGCGTGAACGACGCGTCGCGCGGAATGCCCCCCCTCGCGCGTCAGATCGAGGGCGTCTTCATCTTGGCGCTGGGTAAAACGCGCCCCACGCTCAATGAGCTCTCGGACGCGCGCCGGTCCGTCTTCGACGACCATCTCGACAATATCGCGCCTCGACAGCCCCCCTCCGGTGCGCATCGTATCGATGACGTGCGATTCAAATGAATCGTCCGGATCGAGAACTGCCGCGATCCCGCCTTGGGCTCGGTTTGATGCCGAGTCGTAGCGCGAGCGTTTGGTCACGATGGTGACCTTCCCGCGATCGGCCACACCGAGTGCGAAGCTAAGCCCCGCGATCCCGCTCCCAATTACGAGATAATCACACGAGGCTCGCATCGCGTCCCCGCTTTTCCGCGGCGTTGAGCTCGGCGCGAGCGTCCTCCAACGCGAGCAGTCGCCGACCATCGATAAGGATCGCGACCTGCTCTGGCTCGAAGATCTGGAGCGCGGACTCGAGGAGCGCCACGCGCGAAGCGGGCTCACGCGAATTGGTGGCCACACTCGCGACATCCGCCGTCGGTTCGGGCGAGACGTGAACGGCAAAAGCTTCGGGGCCCCGCACCCAGTTCAGTGAGTGTCCCGAGGGCGAAAACGCATGGATCTGGACGGTCTCGGGCTCATCGCCGGGAAGGGAGAGGCTCCGAAGAAGTGCCTCGGGCCGCGCGCTAGGTTCCTCGAAGAGGCGGCGCTTTATCGGACCAAGGCCGCTCATGAAGATGCGAAAATCAAAGCCAAAGACGAGCCGACCGACCTCAAAGGTCGCCAGCTGCTCCACGCCCGAGGAAGCGGTCTCGACGCTCCCCTCCACGACGCGCGACAGTTCGGCGAGGTCTTCCTCGAAGCTCGAGAGCGCCTCGGTCGGGAAGCGATCGCGCTGGCGGCTAAAGCGGAGCCCCGAAAAATCTGCCGGACGGATGTGGTCGAGCAGCACCATGAAGGAGCGAGGCAAAAGCGTCCGGCCGCACGTAAGGAGACTCATCGCTCGATCGCTCACAAAGAGGCTCGACTCCGAGAGGACATACGCGTCGACCTCCGAACCCGATTGGACGCGGAGGATGGCGCCACCGCTCGCCTCGACCACGCGATCCCAGACCTCACGCGAGAGCGCGCGTAGCGAGGGAGCGGAGGGGCGGAGCTCGATCTCGAGCATCTTCTCCGCCGGATCGAACGATGAAACGTGGACCATTGAGAAAAGCATGACCGCGCTCGGTCAGCGGTCAAGCAGAGAGATGCGCAAGGCCCATGTCTTATGCGCCCTGTTGCGGACGCGCTCATTCAATGATCACGCGATCGCTCGCGCTCCTTCCGAAAGTCTCGGGAGCGTACATTTCGAAGGCGCGCGCCGGCGCGGCAGTAAAGGTCCCAGGCGTGGTGGCTCGGATGAAATAGCTGTATTCATGGACCCCTGCCGGGAGGAAACCTGAGAAGGCCTCGGTCTGTTCGTCGCGAAGATTCTGATGGTCATACCACGCGGGGTTCCAAGGCGGCGCAATTCTCATCTCGCCCAGGGGAAGAATGGGACCCGGTCGGGAGTCCTCGCTCGGAGGTCGCTCCGTCGTCGACAGCGCTGGATTCAACGATTCGAAGCCGGCGGCGAGTGGATCGACGAGCGCCACATGATAACGGCGGTTTTCGGCGACCATCGTAAGCCGAACTTTCACCCTAGCCCCGGCCTTGATGCGATAGGTTCCGTCGGCTTCGCGCCTCACGTCAGCGGGATCGTCGACCGCCTCGTAAACACGCTCGACATCGAAGCCGTGGTTTGCCGGCCCCACCGAGAGGCCACGCGGCGCATATTGCATCCCGATCCGGTAATAGAGCCGCCCGATGCCCTCGCGCTGAATCGTGATCTCCTCCTCACTCGCGAACTCATCCGCCAGCTGGCGCATGGTGATCTCGAGGGTCGCGCGTTCTGTGCTCCGCCCGCGGAAGAGATGCTCTCCTCGGAAGCGATCGCCGATCCAGACGCGGCCGACGAAATCGGGAGCCACGCCTTCGTGCTCTCGGAAATAGGCCTCGAGCGCAAGAAGGATGAAGACGTTCTCCTGCGTGCTCAGGTGATCGCCCCTCGATCGATGTGAGAGAAGCCCACGCACGAGCTTCGGAGCGAGATCGCTCAGCCGCTCGGTCCGAATGAGAGACTCGAGCAGGAGACCATCGGTCCGCCGCGAAGAGGAGAAGACGACCTTTGCCGCATCTTCATAGCGCTCGACGAAGTTTGCGGCGCTGGCGGTCTCTGTAATGCGATTGGTGAGGTGCCGCTCAATGGCGCGAAGCTCCGCTTCATCGCTCCCCGTCTCAAGCGTCGGGAGGAGGAAACCCAGAAGCTCAAGGCCAGCCTCTTCGGGACCGCCGGCCTCCTTGAGGAGCGCTCGAGCGCGCGCGACGTCATGGTCTCCGAAAAGAGAGCGAGCGTAGATGGCGTAGGCGATGACGGCGCGCCGATGCGCAGGCACCGTCAAGGCATCGAGATGTTCCTCGACTCTCCTCAGGAACTCGAGCGAACGCCCATGAAGCCCTCGATCCACATCGATGCCCTGCGCCTTTGCGCGGATGAGGGCATGCGCGACGTGAACGCTCACAAACGGGTCGAGCCGATCACGCCCGCCCCAGAAATCGAAGCCGCCATCGTTGCGCTGCCGACGCTTGAGCTCCTCAAGATCCTTTTGGATGCGCGCTTCGTATTCGCCTCGATTCGGAAAGCCTCCCTCCGAATCGGCAGCTTCGAACGCTGTGAGCAGATCGCGAAGCGCCGCAAAAGAAAGAAGACGCGAGGCGATGGGCTCGGTACCGGAGAACGGATGACGGTGGAAGAAGACGATCGTATCTCGAAGCGAGGCAAGTTCGGTCGATGCGAGCGCAATCTCTAGGCCACCATATGCGCTCACTGCGTCTTCCGGTCGCTTGAAGCGAACGCGCGCCCCCGGGCCGTCAATTTCACCATAATGCGCGAACGCCTCGACGGTCACCGGCATGTAGACGGGGATCACCCCGCGCACGGCGTCTGTGAAATCCGAAGAGACAAGCGCGACTTCGAAAGCCGCACTTCCCGCCGTCGTCGCCTCGGCCGGGAAGCGGAGCTCGACGCGATCGTTTGCGGGGATGGTGACGCGCGAGCCATGCGGCCCCGTGAAGCGGAGATTGGTCCCGCGGAGCGCGATCTCGGCGTCGATCGCTTGATCTGTCTGGTTTTGAACGACGACGGGGAGCTCAAACCGATCGCCATGGCTCAAAAAGCGCGGCGCAGACGCCCGGAGCATCAGCGGAAGGCGGGTGACGAGACTCGACTCCGCGATGCCAAAACGAGCCCCTTCGGCCGCAATCGCCACTAGGCGATAGCGCGTAAGGTTATCGGGAAGATCGAAGCGGACGCTCGCTTTTCCTTCGGCGTCGGTCGTGAGCTCCGGTCCCCAAAATGCGAGTGGCCGGAAATCGGCTCGGATGGCGATCGCCTCGCCCGCCGCGCCGTCTCCTGCCGGGGCGCTCACGGCGGACTCGGCCATCGAGAGCATCGGCATGGCGTGCATATCGGCCGCAGTGCGTTTGGCGAGCTCCGTACGCGAGAGGCGCGCCTCTTCGGCGATGCGGATGAAGCGCCTCGATCGCGCCTCGGAGACGCCCTCTTGGCGTATCGGATAAAAGGTCTTGAGCGGATCCTCATGGCGGTATCCGATAAGCGCGAGGACCGCCTCGTCGACCGCCAGGACCGTGAGCTCCGCCCCTTCGACGGGAGCGCCGCGAGCATCCTTGACGCTGAGGCTTAGCCCGGCTCGCCCGCCAGGTGAGAGCTCCGCGTTCTCAGGTGCGATTTCAACTGAAAGCGCGCGGGCTGCCGTATCGATCTCGAGCTGAAGCGCGCCTCGAGCGAAGGCGGGACGATTCGCGGAATCGCGAGCACCCTCCTCCTCCGAACCATTGCCGATGGAGGGCTGTGCCCCAGTGAGCGCGACGCTGAGGTGAACGTTCGGCATGTGCTCCTCGAGCACATCGAATTCGACGACGGCGGAGCGGCCATCCAGCGTGACCTTTTGGTGCGAGACGATCCCCGAACGCCGAAGCGTAAAGACGCCCTCACCGCCTTCGAACGGAGCTTGGATGAGGACACGGGCCCGCTCACCCGGCGAATATCGCTCCTGCTCAGGAACCAAGATCACCTCCTCCTCCTCGAGCCTCTCACTTGCGAGGAGGGGCGCTCCACTCACCCAAACGCTGAGCTCGCTTCGGCTCAAACGTCCTTCGGCATCGCGGACATCACCCACAATCTGATAGAGCCCGCCGCGCTCGGGACGAAGCACGCATCGGACCGGCGCATCGCCGCTTCGCAGTGCGCATCGCTCCTCGTAGAGAGACGCGGACTCGGCCGCGCGATCCCATTTTCGAAGGCGCGCTCGGATCTCGATCTCGAGGCCCTGGATCGCTTTGCCGCTTTCGTCGACGGCGATCGCATCGATGAAGATCGGTTCACCGCGCTCGACAAAATTTCGCTCCGGCCGCAGTCCAAGGTGAGCCGCGGCGGGATGGACGATGAAAGTCGCAGAGCCCGAATGCGCTTGTCGATCGCGATCTTCGACGGTCGCGCTCGCGACGACGCTCTTAGAAAACGGAGGGCTCACTCCTTCAAGCTCCATCAAAAGGCGATGTTCACCCGAGGCATCCGTCTGCCCGACGAAGCTTGCCCGCTGTGCCGAGGCGAAAGGCGCATCGCTGGCGAGGACGATGGGTTGGGGCCATCTGCGCTCGCGACCAAAATGAAAACCGTCGTGCTTCGGAGGCGAGAAATATGCGTCTGAAATCGAGAGGTCCCAACGCACTTCCGAATGGCGGAGCGCTCCGCCGGCATAATAACTTGCGCTCGCTTTGAGCTCGGCTGTCTCGCCGATAAGCCGGGTCGAGGCGCTCGGTCGAACCTTAACCTCAAATGTCGGCGTGCGGAAACTTTGCACCGTAAAGCCTACGCTCATCCCGGACGGCATGAGCTCGCCATCGAGTGGCTCGAACTGGGCGCGCGCATATCCATGCGTCATGGGCTTGGGCAGATCGACCGTGAGATCGAAGGCGCCGCGCGCGTTCACTTCGACCTTTCCTTCGGCGATTTCGTTGCCGAAGGCATCGAGCAGTCGATATCGAAGCGCCCTGAGGGAAGGGGCCTCCTTTTCGACATCGCCTCTCTTCCCGAAATCGACCGCACGGACGATGCCCTTGATCGAGACGCGTTCACCGGGCCGGTAGACGCCGCGATCGGTGAAAAGATGCGCGAGGAGAAGGCGTCGAGAGATCGTCCCATCGGCCCGCCTCGCCGCGGGGTAAAGATGGGCGGGCGAAAGGGGAACGATCGCCGAGTCCGCCCCCCGGCTCACGATCAACCATTCGCCCGCTTGTTTCGCATCCGGCGAGGCCAGGCGGGCGAGGCCATGCGTATCGGTCGTTGCCTTTTCGCCTGTGCGCCCAAGCGAGAGTTCCGCATCGCCGATGCCCCTGCCCTCGAGGAGATCGCTCACGAAGACGAGGATCTCGCCCTCATCGCTGAAGGCGTCGACGCCAAGCCGCGTGCTCGTCACCCACGCCTCCACCAAAGGGCCGTGCTCATGCGCCCATTTCGCCGGCTTGACTCGGACGAGCGCATGCCCGACGCCGTCGCGCATCGCCTCGGAAAGATCGAGGGAGGTCCAAGCAACGCGATCTTTTTCACCTTTGGTTTCGATGCGGTCTTTGAGGACACGCGTTCCAACCTGCGAAAGCTCGCGGGAGCGCCCGCTCGGATGAGGGCGGGCCAGGTACTCTCCATAATCGCTCGGCCCCACACGAAAAACTTCCACATCGATCGCGTCAACGTTGACTGTGGCGATCTCATAGCTCGGCCGCTTCTTTCGTGGATCGAGCACGACGAGGCCCGCTTCCGCATGAACAATTGGCTCGGCCTCTCCGATCACAAATCGCTGGACAACCTCTTCCCCAAGCGTCTGTCCATGGACGTCTTTGAGCGAGTCAGGGAGAGTCACGCGGTATTCAGTTCGCCCTTCGGTCTCGCCACTCAGTTGAATCGCAGCGCCGTGAAGTTCGATCTCAAGGAACCTTGGCGTGGGCTCGACGCGGATACTCGAGGGGTCGAAGGCCGAGCTGTCGAGCACGTTGTTGAGCCGGATGGTCAGGGGCGAGCCCGGAACGCAGCGGCCAAATGCGCAATGCGCATCCTCGATTCGCAGCCGCGAAAAGGTTCGGAAACGCGCCGTCTGCTCTTCTTCCGTCGTCTTTTTTCCCTCCCCCGACGGGAAGCCTTTGACGACGCGAATGACAACTTCTCGCTCTCTCGGAAGCGGCTGTTCCGCAACGAATACGAGCGCACGATCGCTCATTCCGCGTTTTGCGAGCTCATCCAATAAGGCGACGACGGCAGCTGAACGGCGCCGCTCGAACGCATCGGCGAGGCGGATGGCACGACTTCGACCGGCGGCCTCGAGGCGAATGCTCTTCACCGCCTCCTCGGGTTCAATGCGCTGATCGAAGACGAGAACCATCACCGGATCGAGCGGAACGGATTGGCCGGTGGGGAGCGAACCGATGAGGCGCGGTGGGGGCGTACTGAACTGAAACTCTTTGGGCTCACCGAGCGCTCTCCCCGAGATCGAGCGCGCCTCGGCGCCGACGGTCACGCGAAAATCTGTCGCCATGGCGAAGCGCGTCTCCGGCTCGAAAAGGAGCGTACGCGCGCCCACCCAACGAAAGCGGCCTCTCACGGCGGGAGCGATGCGGATGGGCAGCTCGGCGCTTTGCGTACCTCCCACTGAACGAGCGCTTGCTTCGTGAGACCCAACCGCGACCATCGGCTGATTGAAGGTGATGCTAAAGTTTCGAGCGAGCTCGACATCGCCGTCTGGCGCAAAGCGCAGAATCTCGAGTGCGCCGTTGTCTTCGGCCACCTCCGGCAGTTCGCTGTTTTTCTCGGCCTCGGCGAGATCGACGCTCTGCTCGATCCGCGGCCTCGGCTTCGAACGCGCCGGGAAACGGAACTCAAGTTCCTCCGCCCCGGGGATGGGACTGTCCCCGAGCCGCGCAACGATCGCCGCGACCGCTGCTTCTTCGAGCGGATCGAGCTCCACGATCGGCGGCTCTTCGAGCTTTGCGCCCGGCTCGCCTTCACGGAGTTTGAACCTCATCCCTTCGTCCCTTTCGTCCAAATCACTCGCGCGCTGGGAATCGCTCGGGATCTGGATGGAGCGACGAGCGGCACACGATGCCAAAATAGCGATGGACGCTGTGAAGAGAAGAAACAGGCGAAGGCGGCGCATCGAAAATCTCCAAGGTGCACAATCGATGAGGATAGAGACGCTTACGGATCGGGATCGATCTATATTTTCACCGCTCCCCCCAAATCACGCGGCTCGAGACGGAAGTGTCCTTTAAATGACGACTCCCGCGATTTTTCTTATAGTACGACGGTCGTCTTTCTCTCTCGAACCCTCCAATGCGCACTCTTCTCTTCATGGGCGCCCTCGCCCTCGTTGGAGCGACCTTTCTCGTCCCCAGCTCGCCCAGCCGCGCCGATATCTACCGCTGCGAAGCGCGGGATGGCTCGCTCGTTTTTACGAATGTGCGCGAAAAAGGGATGCGTTGCGTCTCGCTCTCTCCATCGTCAGCGAGGACGAGCCAAGTCTCGAGACAGGCAGCGCGCGGGCCGGATCGATCGCTCGCAAGCGGCGCAAAACACGCGAGCACATCCAGCGCTCCCCGCGAAGTAAGACGGCGCAAATACGACGCGTACATCCAAGAGGCCTCGCGGCTCTATCATCTCCCCGAGGAGTACATCCGGGCGATCGTCCGCGTCGAGAGCGACTTCACGCCCAATGCCGTAAGCCGGGCAGGCGCGCTCGGACTGATGCAATTGATGCCCGCGACCGCGCGAGCGATGGGGGTGACGGATCCGTTCGATCCGCGCCAGAACATCCTTGGCGGGAGCCGCTTTTTGCGGGTGCTCGCCAACCGCTTCGATGGTGACTTGGTGCTCACGACGGCGGCGTATAACGCCGGTGGAGGCGCGGTCCGAAAGTATAGCGGAGTGCCTCCCTTCGCCGAAACCCAGCGCTACGTTCGACGGGTGCTCGAGTTCTATCAGCGGTACCGCGCAGGCCTTCTAGATTGAGAGGCGCCCGTGTGGCGCCTTCGTGCGAGGAAGCGTTTGGAATTCCAAGCGTTCTCCGCGATAGGCACCGCCATCAGGCTCCCTTTCGCAGTCTCTTTTCCATCGGCCGCCTTTTGGTGGTCGCCCGCATCGCGCGCAATCGTTCCAATTGGAATGCACGATCGCTTAACCTCAAGCCACCAAATTGGGGATCACCCTTGCGGCCTCATGGGCCATTGATCTAGGTTCAAATCATGCGCTCAGTCCTCGCAGTCCTCGCCCTCATCGTGGGGCTTTCCATCGCATCCCTCACGCCCGCGGCGCAAGCGGAAGAAGCGCGCGCGGCGCAGAAGACCTATATGGCCAAGATCCAAGAGGGCATCGCGCAGGTCCGATCCGAGGCCTACGATCAGGCGCTCTCCACGTTCCGCGAGGCGAAAGAGGCGGAGCCGCAGCGCGCGGAGGCGATCTATTACGAGGCCGTCACGCTTCGCCTCAAAGGCGAGGAAGAGGCCGCGCTCGAGGCGTTCCGGCGCGCGCGTGTGATCTCGAAGCAAGCTGGAAATGCGCGGATGGAGGCGCGCTCTCTTCAGGGCGCGGCACAAATCCTCGAGCGTCACCCCGAATCGCTCGATGAGGCTCGAACCACCTGGCTTGAGCTCGCCGCGCTCCTCCGTGAGCATCCCAACGCGGGCGTCGCCGCGGTGCCCGCCGCTCGCATCGAAGCGATCGACCACCTTGCCAAAGCCAATGCCAATGCGGCCATCACGAAAAAGCGGGTCGCCGAGCGTGAGGAAGAGCTCCGCCAAGAAGAGGCAAAAAAAGCCAAGAAGAAGCGCTAGGTCATGAAGGAGGGGCTCGTCGCCGCGCTCTTCGTCGCCCTTGCGGCGCTTCCGCTGCGGGCTGTACTCCAGCGCGTCCCACTCCGCCTCTTTCCGCTGAACCAGCTTGTCGCCACGTTTGGGTTTTCGCTGATCGTGAGCTGGTTCGCGGGCTTTGCGGCTTATGTCTATTCAAGAGACGAGGGGCTGCCGCTCGATGTCGCCGACCGCCGCGCCGCCATCGCGGCACTCGCCGTTGGGCTCGGGGTGAGCTTCTTTTCCGCGTATCGCCATCGCTACCTCAAAGGGGCCATCCTCCTCGCGAGCCGCCTCGAAGATCGGGACATCAGCGAGCGCGTGGCGCAGGCGCTCTTCACTCTGCTCGATCACGTCCAGAAGAAGCAGCCCGAGATTCATACCCGTCTCCTTCTTGGGAGTCTCCCGTACCTCACGGCGATTGGACTTCGCCGACCGGTCGAGCGTCGCCTCGCAGCCCTCGACATCGAGCGCCTCGATCGTAGAGAGCGGGCGCTTCGCGCCCAAGCGCTCGCCACCTGCCGGCTTCACCTCGGCGATCTCGATGGTGCCGAAGAGGCCATACGCGAAGCGCCGGAAGAGCTCGAACCCATCATCGAGCGCTGGCTCAGCATGTCGCTCTCGTTGATCGACGCCGCGCGCGGCAGGAGCGACGCAGCCATTAAACGCGTGAATTCCATCGACACGGGAAGCGATCCTTCGCTCGCCGCGACGGCGAAGCTCGTCATGGCCCATGCGCTCGCGTCGAGAGGCGATCGTAAGGGCGCCGAGGGGGCGCTCCGCAGCCTCCAAGCCGCGGCCGGGGATGGTGCACTCGTTCATGCCCTCCACCCGGAGGGCCCCGCCACCCCGATTGCACGCTCGCTGATGCGAAGAAAACCGAACTGATCCGCGCCTCGCTCTGCTCCCCCACGCGCTTTCTTGTTATCTTTCGAAGGGGAGAGAACGTGGAGGAGACAAAGAAGACCGGGGTCAAACACACCGGGAAAAAGGGCGCTGAGCCCAAGAGCGCCGATGAAGAGGTCCTTGCCCTTCGCGAGCAGATCGTCGGTGCAATCGGGACCGGGTGGCCTTCTTTCATCTCGTCGATCGCCTTCCTCATCATGGTCGCCGGGCTTGTCCTTGCGGCGCTCGGCCGCGTCGAGGCCCGGCTTCGCATCAATATGGGCGACCAACTGCTTACGGCGGCCCAAGGCATGCAAAGCGGTCAGGCGCTCTGGATCGAATCGCAAAAGCGGAGCGCGCGTCTCGTCGCAACGGCGCCCGACGTCCGCGACAGCATGATGGCCCTCGGCGAAGAACCCGACGACCAAATGGCGCGGCTCGAGATCATCCGCCGCCTGGAAGCGCATCTGCTCACGAAGGACGCCCCGACCGCGGCGATCGTGCTCGATACCGAAGGGAAGGCACTCGCGCGCCTCGCTCCCCCACGAATCACCGCCGACGAGTTCCCAATCGAACAGCGCCAGCGTTTTGATCGGGTGCTCGAGGGCGCGAGTGAGGTCTATATCGGCTTCGTCTCGCATACGGTTCGCGACGGAGCGCCCGGGGTCGATATCATTGTCGCCGTACCGATTCAGCGAAGGGACGGTCGCGTCCTCGGCGTCTACCTCACTCAATTCGATCCCACCGATAGGCTGCATCAGATCGCCTCGCTCGGTCGCGTTGGAAGGAGTGGGCGGAGCTATATCTTCGATTCGGCCGGGGCCATGCTCGCCGTCGCGCCGCGCGGCCTTGAACCGCTCGGACCGTATCAGCACCCCGGAGTCGAATCTGAGCTCGTCCAAAAAACGGCTCATGGCCAACCCGGGCTTTTCCTTGAGGATCTCGAGGATGCCGTCGGGACGAAGCTCCTCGGGGCCTCGGTATGGGACAGTCGCCACCTGCTCGGATCGGGCGTCGAAATCGAGGAGCGCGAGGTCTTCGAGCTCTATGACGAGGTCAAGCGCGCCATCCTCGCGAGTCTTTTCGCCGTCTCCGTCCTCTGTCTTTCACTCCTCTTTCTATTGAATAACGCGCGACGACGCATGACGCGCGGGATCGATCTTACGCGCGCGCGCCTCGAGTCGACCATCGCTGAGCGCACGGCCGCCCTCGCCGAGCTCAACCATGATTTGCGACGTGAATCCGAACAGCGAATGCGCCACGCCTGGGAGCTCGAGCGCATCCGAGGCGAACTCGAAGAGGCAAACCATAAGCTCGCCGAGCTCGCCTCGACGGATGCGCTCACCGGGCTCAAAAATCGCCGCGTCTTCGACGAAATCCTATCCAAGGAATGGCAACGGGCGCAGCGCGAGATGCGTCCAATCAGCCTCCTTCTCATCGATATCGATCATTTCAAGGCGTTGAACGATACGCTCGGCCATCCCGCTGGCGATGAAGCGCTAAGGCGAATCGGCGCGATCCTTCGAGACGGCGCCTTCGCCCAACGCGCGGGCGACGCGATCGCGAGAATCGGCGGCGAGGAGTTCGGCATCCTTCTCGAAAACAGCACCGCCGAAGACGCCGAAGAGATCGCGCAGCTCATCCGCCGCGCCTTACACCGCGCCGCCATCCCGAACCCCAAGACCCGCGTCCCCGGTCGGGAGATCGTCACCGTGAGCATCGGCATCAGCTCGCTCGTCCCGCGCGAAGGGGACGATCCGGGCCTGCTCACGACGCTCGCCGATCGCGCGCTCTATCGCGCCAAGCATCGGGGGCGCGACCGCGTCGTCGTGTTTCGAGGGGATCATCTCGAGTCCGAGGAAATTCTCCACTGAACGCGCACCGAAGCGCTTCATCTTGGCGCGAAGGATGCTATGAATCGCCTCGCGATGCGCTATTCAAGAGCCCTCATTCCCTCGCTCCGCGAGGTCCCCAAAGACGCCGTCACCCCCTCGCATATCCTCCTGCTTCGCGCGGGTTATATGCGCATGGCCGGAGCTGGAATTTACGAGCTCTTGCCGCTTGGGCTAAGGGTGCTCCACAAGATCGAAGCCATCATCCGCGAGGAGATGAACGCGGCAGGGGCCCAAGAGCTCTTGATGCCCGCCCTATTACCCGCCGAGTACTTCCGTGAGACGGGCCGCTTCGACTCCTTCGGCGATGCGCTCTTTCGCCTGCGGGATCGCCGCGGAAACGACTATCACCTTGGGCCGACGCACGAAGAAATCATCACCGATCTGGTCCGGCGCGATGTGCGGAGCTACAAACAGCTTCCGCTGAACCTCTACCAAATCCAGATGAAGTTCCGCGACGAGCCGCGTCCCCGCGCAGGCCTCCTTCGCGGCCGCGAATTTCTGATGAAGGATGCGTATTCCTTCGATGTCGACGAGGACGCGGCCAGAAAAAGCTACGAGATCATGCGCGAGACCTACCGGCGGATCTTCGATCGAATCGGCCTCGAATATCGCATCGTGGCAGCCGATAGTGGAGCGATGGGCGGCTCGACGAGCGCCGAATTTCAGGTGCTCACGCAGACGGGCGAAGATCGACTGGTCGCGTGCGAAAAGTGCGATTATGCGGCCAATGTCGAGGTCGCCGAGGTCCGCGCGGAGGCGATCGAGCCGGGCAGCGCACCCCTCAAAGAGGTCGAGACTCCCGATAAGCGCTCCATCGAAGAGGTCGCCGAATTTCTTGGCGTCAAACCCGAGGAGACGATCAAGAGCCTTCTCTTCGTCGCAGACGGCGAGACCGTCATGGCGATTGTTCGTGGAGATCATGAGGCGAACGAGATCGCGATCGCGCGTCTCGCCGGGGCGAACGAAATCCGCCTCGCCACCGAGGACGAGATCACCGAGGCCACCGGCGCCCCCGTCGGATTCGCGGGCCCCGTGGGCTTCAAAGGAAAGATCTTCGTCGATCGGGACGCGGCCGCCGTCAAAGATGCCGTCGCAGGTGCAAACCAGCTCGATCGTCACGTGACGGGTGTGAACTTCGATCGTGATTATCAGGGCGAGCTCGGCTCCATCCGGTTCGCCGAAGAGGGTGACGGCTGTCCGCGTTGCGAGGGGACGCTTCGCTCCTACCGCGGCATCGAGGGCGGACACATCTTCATCCTCGGGACGCATTATTCCGAAAATATGGGCGCGACCTTCCTTGATCCGGATGGGAAGGCGAAGCCCTTTGTGATGGGTTGCTACGGCATCGGCGTTTCGCGCCTCCTCGCAACCGCCATCGAACAAAACCACGATGAGGACGGCATCCGCTGGCCTGTCTCCATCGCGCCCTTTTCCATCGTCCTCGCGCCCATCGGAAAAAATGCGGAGGTCCTCGCGGCCGCTGAGGCGCTCTACGAGGAGCTCGTGGCCGCGGGCCTCGAGGTCCTCTACGACGATCGGGATGAGCGGCCTGGCGTGAAATTCAAGGACGCCGACCTTCTCGGCATTCCCTTCCGGCTCGTCGTCGGAGGACGCGGACTTGAAAAGGGAGTCGTCGAATTTAAGGCGCGCGACTCGAAAGAGACCGAAGAGATCGCACGCGACGGCATCGTCGAGGAACTAAAGCGCCGGATCGAGAACGCGAAATCGTGACCGCAAGGTCGTTGTAACAAGCGCGTTCTTGCCTCTCACTTCCGCCTCTGCGCCTGCTTTCCCATTTCATCGAAACCGCGGGCGCTTTTTTTTGCCGTCGCATCCCCAAAGAGTGAGCCCTAGAGGGAGGTTCTCCCACCTCCTGCGTAGAAAGAGCTGGCGAATCAAAGGTTTACGCGAGCGTTTCGAGCCGTACGTATCTTGCGCAAATGAGGAAATCATGGGCATGATAGGGAAGTGAAGGCGATGCTTAAGAGGATCTTGGCAGCCCTGCTCACGCTCACCCCGGCGTCGATCGCAGCGGCCGACGTGCCCACCCGCCCCTTGGGCGGAGCGAGCGAGCTGCGCGTTGAGCGACTGCTCTGCGATCCCTTCGAGGCCAATAAAAGTACGGCCATCGAGGGCTCGCCGCTCGGAGCCGTCCTCGAGGCGCTCAAAGCAGGCGACGGGAAGCGCGCCCTTCAGATTCTCGCGACCATCGAACCGCATTATCCCGCCATCCGCGATGTCTTTGCGCTCTATCGAGGGAAGGCGGCCATCCTTACCGGACACCTTCCACTCGCTCTCGAAAGCTTCCGCACCGCCGCGACTTCAAGCACCCCCGACATCGTCGTCGAGGCGCGGACCCTTGGCCTACGCGTTCTCGTCGAGCTCGACCCCAAAGCCGCCCATGGCGAAAGTGCGCAGCTCCTTGCGGATTATCCCGAGCTTCCCGAGACGATTCAGATTTTCCACCGCCTCGCCGAGAGGTTGAGCGCCGAGGGCGAAGGCGTGCTTGCAGGCGAGATCTATCGGAAGATCGATCTCGTCGCACCGTGGACCGTCGAGGCCGTCGATTCGCTCCGGCGGATGGAAGAGCTCCGAGCGCAAGGCGTGAAAATCAAGCCGCTCGATGAGGTGGAGAGAGTCGACCGAGTCTCACGATTGGTGCGCCTTGGATCGCCGCATAAGGGAAAACAAGCCATCGAGGAGCTCCTCCGCGATTTGCCCTCCTCCCCGGATCAAAAGCGTCGCGCTTACCTGCTCGCCTCGCGCGTCGCTCGGAGCGAAGGCGACTATCGGGCCATGGCGCGTTACGATGCGCTCGCGCGAAATGAGCCTCCGCCGCCCGCGCGAGGCAAAGACGATCTCGAATCGCTCGAAAGAGAGCTCGCATCTCTTCGCCGGGGCGTGCCTCTTGCGCGGCTCTCTGGGCCCGCACTCCGAGAATATGCCGCCTTTGCCGGCCGCCACGGGATGCATGAACGCGTCGCCGCCGCCCTCGAGATCGCGCTCAGGCGTACGCTCCCCCACAGCATCGTCTTCGATATCGCGATGATCGCATCGGGCTCGGGCCAAGACGAGAAGCTTGTGCAACTTCTGAGACCGCTTGCGGCGCGCTCCGACACGCTGGGGCGAGGGGCCCGATACCACCTCGCTCGGGCTCATGAGCGACTCGGCGAGATCGAAGAGGCCCGCGCGCATTTCTTCGCCATCGCGAGTGAAGCGCCTGAGGACTATTACGCGCTCTGGTCGCGTCAGCGGCTCGAGCAGACCCACGATCGCGTGGTCGAGAGGGCTGAGCTTGCGAGCCGCGAGCTGCTCATGCCTCCAGCCCGCGTCTCAAAGAAGGATCCTCTCCCCTATCCGCCTTTTGCCGAGCTCACGCTTCGCTCCGATGAGGAGAGCGCACCCAAGATCACGCATGAAGAGCTCGCCGATCGCCTTCGCGGTGTCGCCTCGCTCCATGGCGATCTCTTCCCCTCGCTCGTTCGCGCCGAAGCGCTCCTTCGCCTCGGCGATGTCGATATGGCGCAACTCGAGATTTACGAGACCTATATCGAATACCGCGCCGCCATCGGCCGCTCCATCCGCCGTGCGGGCCTCATCAGCGTGGCCGAGGGCGTGAACCGCACCTACGAGCGTCCCGTGCCCGCGGTCCTCCGCGCCCGACGTCAGATCGATCCCCTCTCGCGTGAGATCATCGCCGAAGTCGCCGCCGCGATCGGAGATTATGGGACCGCGATTGGTTTGAGTGCGCGCTACCACGCCGACGATCGCCCTTATGCCTATGCGCGTGAGGTCGAAGCGGCGGCAAAAGCGCATGGCGTCGATCCCGATCTTCTTTTTGCGGTGATGCGCGTCGAGAGCGTCTACCAACGCCGCGTCGTCTCTCATGCAGGCGCCATCGGGCTCATGCAGATCATGCCGCGCACGGGCAGGCTCATCGCGCAGGGACGTGGCCTCGATGGCTTTACGACAGCCGACCTCCTCGATCCCGCAACCAATATCGATTTTGCCGCCTGGTATCTCGCGCGTCTGCTCGAGCGCTTTGAAGGACACCTTCCCCTCGCCATCGCGAGCTATAACGGTGGACCGCACAATATGAGCGCGTGGATTGACCAGCACGCCGAGACCATGCCTCTTGACGCCATTCTCGAGCGGATCCCCTTTACGGAGACGCATCGTTACGTCCGACGCGTCCTCGGGCATTATGAGCACTATCGCGCGAAGCGGGGTGCGCCGATGCCCGCCCTCGGGCTCGAGCTCCCCAATAACGAGCCGCGAGCCGACGTCGTCCGCTTCTAGTTTTTTCGCGCGGCGACAGCCTGCGTCAAGCGCGCTACCGACGCAAAATCGAACGACTGGCTCTCATAGGAGGATGCCGGGGTTTAGAACTCCGGATGGATCGAAGCGCTCCTTCGTCGCGCGCAGCGCCTCTTGAAAAAGCTTCGGGGCTTGATGTTCGTACCACGGCTTATGCACGCGCCCGACCGCGTGGTGGTGGGTGATCGTTGCGCCATGGGCGAGCAGTGCGTCCGAGGCCGCGCGCTTGATCGTCTCCCACTGTTTGAGTTCTTGACCGGCCTTCCCGGGCGCGATGAAGGTATAATAAGGGGCAGGTCCATCCGGATAGATGTGCGTGAATCTACAGGAGATAAAACCGCCGCCGCACGCCTCCTTCATCGCAGCGCGGACATCGCGAATCACCGCCTCGTGGAGCGCTTCAAAACCATCCCAGGTCACCGCCGTCTCGAACGTATCGACAACGACACCGAGGCTCACAAGGATGTTCTGAAGGTAGGGTGCGTCGATGAAGGCGTTCTTCCAGATCCCCGCGCCATCCTCGCGCTCGCCCGACGCGCTTCCCTTGGCTCCACCCTCGCGAAGATGCGGCCCGGAGACGACCTCTCCGCCATGGTCCCGGACAAGCTCGGCCGCGCGATGGACCTTTGCCTCGAGGGGGTGATCCGCGGATTCAAACGCGACGATGAGAACGAGCTTGCCCTGAGCCACAAAGTTGATCGCGGCCTCGCGCTCGTCGAGGAGACGGCAGTTGCTCGGATAGAGACCCGATTGAGAGAGTGCCCGAACCGCCTCGATGGCGCGCTCAAGGGCCTCGAAATGCGCGGTGAAGCTCGCTCGGTAGACCGGCCGCGGGCGAACGCGCATCCAGGCTTCGGTAAGGATGCCGAGCGTCCCCTCGGAGCCGAGGACCATGCGATCGGGGCTCGGCCCCGCGCCCGATCCGGGGAGGCGGCGGCTCGCGAGCGT
>JAAZAH010000231.1 GCA_012514415.1 Sandaracinaceae bacterium | reverse complement strand
AGCCCGTCATCGACGATGGCGAGTTCATCATCGGCCCGGATGAGAGCTAGCGCAGCAGCGCGCCAAAGAGGCGGCCTTGGCTGAGGCCAAAGGTCTCAGCCGGCGAGCGCCTTCGAGATGGTCTCGCGATGCGTGCGCCTGAGGTTGATCGCACGAGCGCGCACTTCAAACTGGCCGTCGTCGGTCCGCTTCGAGCCGATGGCGCGCGCCTCGATCTCGAATTCCTCCGTTTCCCCATGACCGCGGACCCGAATGCGGAGCGGCTGACCCGGCGCGAACGCGGCGGGCATCTGTAGCGTATAGATATTCTTCTCGAACTGGATCAGAGAGCCTTCATGCTCTCCGACGCAGACAGGGAGCGTCATCGTCTATGCCTCTCCATCGCTTCGCGCGCCTCGCGGAGCTCGACTTGGCGCTTGAGGTCTTCGCGCTGATCGCCCTTCTTTTTACCGCGGGCGAGGGCGAGCTCGACCTTGGCTCGTCCTTTCTTGAAATAGATCTGCGTGGGAACGAGCGTGAGCCCCTTGAGCGTCAAGGCACCTTGAAGCCGTTTGAGCTCGTGCCGGTGCATGAGGAGCTTCCTGGGGCGCCGCTCCTCGTGCCCAAAATACGGACCCGAGAATGCGTAGGGGCCGATATACGCCTTATGCAGCCAGAGCTCACCGTTTGAATCGATGGCGGCGTAGGCCCCCTCGAGATCCGCCCGCTTCTCTCGAAGCGATTTCACCTCGGAGCCCGTAAGCACCATGCCCGCTTCGAATTTCTCCTCAATCTCGTACGCTTGACGCACCTTGGGGTTGCTGCAGGCGACGAAATCGAGTCCGAGCGGGGCTTTGTCTTTACGCTTTTTTGCCATCGAACTGAGCCCGAAGAGATAGCATGGATTTCGCCGAAGCGTGCGGTTCGAGTCGACCCGTGCCCTCGCCCCGATCGCTTTGTCTATGGATCGGAGCGCGGCTCGCCCTATACTCGGGCGCATGACGACGTATCATGCGGCTTTCCGCTGTGTTGAAGGGTGCCCGGGCGAGTGGCCGATCGACCAGGTGATTTACGAATGCCCTGACTGTGGCGGCCTCCTCCAAGTGAGCCATGATCTCGAGGCGCTCAAGGCGCGGAGCGGCGCAGCCTGGATCAAGGCATTCGATGATCGTTGGATGACGCGCGTCTGGCCTTATGGGAGCGGCGTCTGGGGCAAAAAGGAGTGGGTCATGCCGCAAATTCGGGACGAGAACATCGTCTCGACGGCAGAAGGCGGCACCAACCTCTTTTGGGCCGAGCGCTACGGAAAGAGCATCGGCGTCGAAGATCTCTGGATCAAGAACTGCGGCAACAGCCATACGGGCTCCTTCAAGGATCTCGGCATGACGGTCCTCGTGAGCGTCGTGAAGCAGATGATCGCCGATGGGAAGGATATCCGCGCGATCGCTTGTGCCTCAACGGGGGACACGTCGGCGGCGTTGGCGGCTTATTGCGCCACGGCCGGGATTCCCGCGGTCGTCCTCCTCCCGAAGGGCAAGATCACAACGGCCCAGCTCGTGCAGCCGCTCGCCAACGGTGCGCGCGTCCTCGCCCTCGATACGGATTTCGATGGTTGCATGGCGCTCGTCCGCAAGCTGGCGAAGGAAGAAGGGATCTATCTTGCGAACTCGATGAACTCGCTTCGCCTCGAGGGTCAGAAAACCGTCGCGATCGAGATCGTCCAGCAGTTTGATTGGAGCGTTCCGGATTGGGTGATCATCCCGGGCGGAAACCTCGGCAACGTCGCGGCGCTCGGCGCCGGCTTCGATATGATGCTCGAGCTCGGGCTCATCACGAAGCGGCCGCGCCTCTGCCTCGCCCAAGCCGAGAAGGCAAACCCGCTCTATCGCGCCTATAAAGCGGGCTGGGATAAGTTCGAGCCCATCGTGGCTGGCGAGACCGAGGCGAGCGCCATCCGCATTGGGAATCCCGTGAGCGTGCATCGCGCGATCCGCGCCCTCAAAAAGTACAACGGCGTCGTCGAGCAGGCGACCGAGGCCGAGCTCGCTGAAGCCTCTGCGGCAGCCGACCGCGCGGGGGCGTATACCTGTCCGCATACGGGTGTTGCCCTCGCCGCGCTCGAAAAACTCGTCGCTCGCGGCGAGATCAAGAAGCAGGAGCGCGTGGTCGTCGTCTCGACGGCCAACGGACTGAAATTCACCCAGTTCAAGATCCGTTACCACGAGGATCGCATCCCGGAGGTCTCGAGTAAGCATCGCAATACGCCGATCGAGCTTCCGAACGATTACGAAGCGGTGAAGCGAGCGGTGCTCGAAGGCGTCCCGAGCTGAGCGCAGGCCATGCTCCTCGTCGGCGTCGATTATGGGCTTGCCCGCATCGGCCTCGCAAAAAGCGACGAGGAGCGCCGTCTTGCGTTTCCGCACGCCGTGATCGCCAGAGGAGCGAGCGATGAGGAGGCCATCGGAGCGATCCTCCGCTCGCTCGAAGGCGTGCCGATCGAACGCTTCGTCGTGGGCGATCCGATTCGGCTCGATGGGACGGTGGGCGAAGCTTCGCGCCGCGCGAGAGCCTTTGCCGAGCTTCTTGAAGCGCGCTCCGGTATCCCTTGCGTGCTCGTGGACGAGCGCCTCACAACGAGCGCTGCTTCGAAAAGTCTCCGCGAGCTCGGGGTTGATTCGCGCGGACAAAAAGACATCATCGACGCGAGCGCCGCCGCGCTCCTACTCCAAACGCATTTGGACGCCAGCAGAGAGATTCCTTGGGAGAGCGAGCCAGACCTAGACGACGTGCCCCCTCGAAACGGAGCAGCCCAACGGCGAAGGGCCCCCGCGCGAAGGCGGCGTTCCGGGCGCTGACATCCCTCGTCTTCGTTCTGTCGTTCGGCGCGCTCCTCAGTTTCGTCTACCTTCTCACCGTCTACCCTCACACGGAGGGGCCGGGTGAAGGCGCAAGCGTTCGTCTCGAATGGACCGGCGAGGAAGATCATCGCATCATCGCTGAGCGCCTCTATGAACACGGCCTCATCGATTCGCCCTTCCGATTTTCGCTCTGGCTCCGGATCCGAAGCCCCGAGGCCCGCGCCAAACCCATCGATATCATTCTCCATGACGATCTCTCGCCGGCCGATCTTGCGATGCGGATCCTCGAGGGTTTCGGAGATTTCCGCGTTCGCGTGACGATTCCCGAAGGGCTGAACCGATTCGATATCGCTCGACGTCTTGAATCGTTTGGTGCGACGCGCGCCGAGGATTTTATCCGCGCAACCGAAGATCGAGCCTTCCTCCAGAGCATCGGGCTCGAGGAGACGACTGCAGAGGGCTACCTCTTTCCCGATACCTACCAGCTGCTGAGTGATACCGACGCCGAGCGCATCGTGCGCCGGATGGTCCGTACGTTTCGCGTGCGGACCTCGAAGATCCTCGAGGAAGAGGCCGAGACACTGCGCGCGTTTGAAGCCGAAGGATACGGCTTCCATCAGCTCGTCATCCTCGCCTCCATTGTCGAAAAAGAGGCCGCCGTGCGCGAGGAGCAGCGGCGCATCGCTGGCGTTTTCTGGAATCGCCTCCGCTCCGAGGCCTTTCGACCACCTCAGCGCCTTCAAGCGGATCCGACCGTGAGTTACGGCTGCATTGGAGCGCCGAATCTCGCTCCCTCATGCGCGGAGTTTCGCGGCGCGATTACGCGAGCGATGCTGAACGACGCGGCGAATCCGTACAATACATATCGGCACGGAGGGCTCCCTCCCGGCCCCATCTCGAACCCCGGCCTCGCTGCCCTCCGTGCGGTCATTCGCCCCGAGCGCCACAATTATTTTTTCTTCGTCGCCAAAGGGCGCGGGCGTCATGTTTTCAGCGAGGATCTCGAGACGCATCAACGCGCTGTCGATCGATACATTCGAAAAAAATGAGTGCCCGCGCTCATGAGACCGCGACGATCTCATATTCTTGGACGCGCCCCTGAATGCGAAGCGTGAAGTCGTCGCCTGCGCGCTTACCAAGGAGCGCCCTTCCGAGTGGCGTTTCGCTTGTGAGCACTTGGATCTCTGGCTCGCCCTCGAGCACGATCCCCCCGCCCGATGGCGAAAGAAAAACAACCCTCCGGAGACCGTCCTCACGCTCGATTTCGACGAGGGCGCTGAGCGCAATCGGATCATCGGGGCCAAACTCGCGAAGCCGCAACGCCTCAAGCCGAAGCTTTTCGTCCGTGAGCTCTGCAACGCGGAAAGCCTGGCCGCGCGCGAGATAACTCGCTTCGAGTCCGCGTGTGTCTTTATCGTTTTCGGGACGGCTTTCCTCGTGAATCGCGCCAAGCCGCGTCTCGTTGGCCGAAGCGATCATCCGCTCGAGCCGCGCCGTCAGGTCGCGGAGCAGACGGGCTTTGACGGATGCCTTATCGATGGATTGAAGTTCCAACATCGGAAGTTT
>JAAZAH010000230.1 GCA_012514415.1 Sandaracinaceae bacterium | reverse complement strand
CCGCGCTCAACGAAGAGCGTTCGAAGCACGCCAACGACATCGCCGCTTCGTATCGAGGAGGCGACGTGCAGCGCGAGCGGTTCGCGCGTGAACTCATCAACAATCGCTAAGATTTTCAGCGTCTTTCCGCAGGCGGTTTGGTCGCTCAGAAAGTCGTAAGCCCAGATGTGATTTGGCCGCTCGGCTTTGAGTCGATGGCAGCCGTTTGTCGCTTCCCCGACGCGCCGCCACGCCTTTCGGCGCTGCGGCACTTGAAGCTCGAGCTCTTTCCATAAGCGATATACGTGCTTGTCATTGATGCGGTAGCCCTCAGTGCGAAGCGTCGCCGCGGCGCGGCGATAGCCATAGCGTGGAGACTCCTTCGCGTAGGCACGGAGACGCGCTCGGAGCGCATCGTCCGGCTTTGGTGGCTTGAGCATGTGTCGCTGCGTTGAACGATGCTGGCCCAGCAGACGGCATGCGCGCCGTTCAGAGATGCCGTGGCGCGCCACAGCTCGTTGAACGGCCTCGCGCTTCCGCTGAGCCGTTAGATTTTTCCCTCGATGACCTCTTTGAGAATGAGGTTGTCGAGCGCTTGCTCAGCGACGAGCTTCTTCAGCTTCGCGTTCTCTTTCTCGAGCTCGCGGAGACGCTTCGCTTCGCTCGCTCCAACTTCGCGGTATTGCTTCCGCCACCGGTAGTACGTAGTCACCGTCACGCTGAGGCTCTTCGCGACCTCTTCCACGCTGCGACCCTCGCCGAGCAAGTGGTCGGCCTTGCGCAGCTTCATAATAATCTCTTCAGGGGTATGTTTTTTCTTTTTCATCTGCGTCTCCATCCCGCGCTCTCTTGAGCCTGCCCGGGAAGCTAGAGACTGTCACGCAGGATGGACCGATTTGAGGGGGGATGACCAGGAACGCTTATGCGGCAGCCTCAACCCTTGGCCGAGCGGAAGCCAACCTCCAACCTGGGGTGTGCGCGTCGATCGCCCGCGATCGGGCGGCCGAGCGGCCCTCAACCGGAAGTCGCTCCGCTCGACCATCCGCATGGATAGGAGCTCATCGCGCAAGCGCTCAGATTATCGTTCGCGGTCTTTTTCGTTCCCCTTCAGGGATGCGCCGCAATGCGAAGTAGCCGACGAGCTCATGATCGGAGCGTCCAACGCCACTGGCGAGAATCACCCTTCCGAGACAGATCCCGGGGATCAGCTCGACCAGTTCGTCGCGCGTTCGGCGGAGGAGTTCGGGATTGCGATGGCGAGGGTGCTCGTAGCGAATGGCGAGGACCGTTCGCTCCCTGTCGAGGGAGGAGGGCTCGTAAGCGACGTCAAAATAAAGTCCGAGCCACTCGTCTCTTCGACGCTGGAGGCGATAGTTCGGGACGGCGAGCATGAAAGGAATGTAGGCGCCGCGCGTGAGCCGGTTGTATCCAGTGAGCGTGTTCATCTGGAAGGTTTTCCCGGCCCATCCAGGGCCGCCGAGGAGGCGACCGAGGCGAGCGAGGCCATCGAGCCCTCTGAGCCACGTCCGGCCGAAGAGACCAATCACCATCCCTTCACAATCCCCTTCGACGCTTTCTTCGCTTGGAGGTGTTCCTTCGGCGAAGAGCGCCGCGAGGCGAGGGGGCTGCGTCTCCTTCGGGAAGCCCTCGAGCCACTTCCAAGCCTCTTTGGCCGCGGCGTGAGAATTCGTCTTTGCGAGCTCGCGGAGGGCGGCGAGTTTCTCGGCGTCGGTCGAAGCGAGCTTCGGGGAGGACGAAGATAGCGATGCGGTTCCGCGCATGGGAAGGCCTCCTTTTTCGGGGTTCATCCTATCAACTCATTCGGGCGCTTGCGAGCGCTGTGGACCCTCACCCGATCTGCGCTCTCCCACGAGGCACGCGGTCGAGTTGTTCGGCCGCTTCTTCTTTTCAGCCTCGGCGCGGAGATGCTTGGGTTGGCGGACGGTTCGAGTATGCCGGAAAGGGGGAGCTCAGCGCACCTTTTTGAGCGAGGGAACGGGCGCAGGTTTCCCGTCTTCGTCGAGCGCGACGAAGACGAACGAGCCGCTCGTCGCGAGCATCCGCTCTCCGCTAAGTAGCTCTTCGCGGTACATATCGACATCGACGCGCACCGAGGTTCCTCCCGTCTCAACGACGCGTGCGCGGAGCTCGACGAGCTGACCCTGCTTGACTGGGACGCGGAACTCGATCTCTTTGCTGCTCCGCGTGACCATCGTACGCCTCGCATATCGCGTCGCCGCGACGAAGGCGGCCTTATCCATGAGCGCGAGCGCTTCTCCGCCGAAGAGCGTTCCGTGATGATTTGTTTGCTGCGGAAAGACGATCTCGATAAAGACGGCCTCCGGCGTCTCGGACGGCTTTTGATGCTTCTTGCTCGTTTCCATCGCGCGTGTTCCTTCGCGTATAGCATCGCACGATGCACGGCGGACTCGCCATCGGCGAGCGAGCCACGACGCCACGGCCCGAGGGGGGTTGCTTTCCCGGCTGCTCGATGAAACGGTGAGCGCGTGGATTTTCGGCGGGCTGATCGCTTGGGCGCGGGCGTGTTCTTCGCGCTTGCCGGCGCCTTTATCGTGGCAATGGCGCTCTTTCCCACGT
>JAAZAH010000229.1 GCA_012514415.1 Sandaracinaceae bacterium | reverse complement strand
CCGAATTTGTTCGAGATATCTTTCGCCTCGGCGCGCCCGCCGCGCTCGACCTCCTGCTCGTCAACCTCTCCTTTCTCACCATGATCTTTTTCCTCGCCCGGATCAGCCCTGAGGCGGTCGCGGCGCATGGGGTGGGACACCGTGTTCAGAGTCTCGCTTTCGTTCCGGGACTTGGAATTGCTCAAGCCGTCGGCGCGCTCGTCGGTAATTTTTTGGGAGCCGACAATAAAAAGGGCGCCCTCAAGGTCACGCGTTCCGGCATCGTCCTCGCCGCGCTTCTAATGGGCACGATCGGTGCCGGTCTCACGTTTGGACGTGGAGAGCTCGCCGCGCTCTTTTCGATCGAACCCGGCACCGAACTTTTCGCGCTCACCACGCTCTGGATCATGATCCTTGGAGGAACGCTCCCGATCATCGGCGCGAACGTCGCGCTGATCGGCGCTCTTCGTGGGGCGGGTGCGACCTTTTCGAGCCTCCTCATCAATATGGTGGGGACGCTGATCTTCCAGATCCCGCTCCTTTATATCGGCGCCGAACTCGATGGCGCGCGTGGGATTTGGCTCTCCTTCCCGATTGCGTATTTTTGCCGGACCATGGTGACGATCTGGATCTTTCGGCGGGGGAATTGGGCGAAGACGGGTCTCCGCGCCTAAGCGTCGTGGAGCGCTCGGCGGCGCTCTCCGATGCGTCTCTGAGCTTGTCCCACGTAAGCCGAGCGCCCTACACTTGTCTCCATGCCAAAGCATGCGCAGCGAGGCGCAATCGATCGCGAGGACGACAGCGCCCTCCAGGAGGCGTACTAAGACGAAGCGCGGAGACTTTATCTCCGTTACGCCATTGAATTCGTCGAAGGGCTGAACCTCTGCCCTTGGGCAACGAGCGCCCGCGTCGCAGGAAAGACGCGCGTCGAGATCCTTACGAAAAACGATCCTTCACCCGAAGACGCGCTCGCTCCTGCGCATTCGATCTCTTGCGACGAAACCATCGAGGTGGGCCTCCTCGTGTTCCCACGGCTTTCACTCGATCGGCTGGGTTTTGAGCGATTTGTCGCGCGCGTGCGTGAGCTCGACGCCGAGCGCTATGGCATCGAGGGGCCGCGGATGGCGATGGCTGCGTTCCATCCGGAGGCAGAGGCACGCTTTGGAAATCCCTACCAGCTCGTGCCCTTCATTCGGCGGACGCCCGACCCGACGATTCAGCTCGTACGCCGCTCTGTCCTTGAATCGCTCCGTCAGAATCACGTCGAGGGGACGGCATGGGTCGACCTTTCGAAGGTGAGCGTCGAGGAGCTCCTAAAGAAAAAGACGAAGCCTCCGCTTCATGAGCGGATCGCCGAGAACAACTTCGAAAAGCTGAGCGAATACGGGATCGACCACGCCAAAGCGGTTCTCGATGAGATCCGTCGAGATCGCGATGAGACCTATGGCGCGATCGAGATGCGCTACAAGAAGTGAGAGGAAGGCGCCCGCTTGCGTTGAAGCTTTCCGGAAACGCCCTCCTGCCTAACGTCTCGTGGCGCGCTGGGCGGCGGCGGCAGCCCAGACGGCGCCCACAAGCCCACCCGCGATGAGCCTTGGGATAAAGAGGGTCGCGGCGGGGGAAGCCAACGTAAAGACCACCCAGAGGATGAACCAGAAATGCGTTTCGGGACGCAGCCGGATCGGCATGGTCGGATCGAGCTGTCCGCGCGTGTAGATATAAACGTAGAACGTCGTGATCAGCCCGAGGACGCCGCCGACGGACACCCCCGTCGAGTAGAGCTCCGCGACGGTCTGAATCGTCGCGCTCACGATGAACATGATGAAGACGTGGAGAGACCCCTTCATCCATTCGATCGGAGTGACGAGCGTCCTTAGCCAAAACGCGCTGAAGAGGATGCTGAGAACCGCCATCGGCCTTGGAAGCCCGTGCTTGATGAAGACGGGCGTGATGAGCCGCCAGACCTCGCCGCTTTCGATCTTCTCTCGGCTACCTTGGAGCACCTCGTAGACCTGCCTCACACCGGCCTCGCCCTGAGCGAGGAGCGCCATGGCGGCAAAGCCGACGATGGAAAGGATGAGGAAGAGGGTGACGGGGCCGGCGCGGTTGGCGCGGGTCTCTGCATCGCGCTGGGCTCGCTCGATGCTCTCGAGCCGGCGCTGCAGCTGCGCGGCCTCGGCCATCTCGCGCTGGCGCTTTTTCTGCGCCTCGCGGAGTTTGGCCTGGATCTCGGGCGAGTTCGCGTCTCGTTCGAAGATTTCGAGGAGCCGGCGCGCGTCCTCCAGCCGATCTTCATCGTGCACCCAGAAGATGAAGCCTCCCTCGCGCGAGGGGTTCACCGTTGCCTCGATGCCCTCAGAGAGAATGAAGTCCCGGAAGCGAAGCGCGGAGGACTCTTTTTCGAAATGCGTAAGCTGCCGCATCGCTCATGCGAGTCTGGACGGCAATTGGGCTTCCGTCCAGCGGATAGCCTCGCAGGGCCTCGGCTCGCCAAAAAATTGGGGATTTCTTCGTTTGGTGGATGCCGCCCCTACTTTAGGAAAGCTCGCGCGTTTGGCGATTTTTAGTTCGGCGCTTTGCGATCGGCCTCCGTTCCGATCAGGATCAGGTTTCTATGTCGAGCGCGAAGACTAGCGACGAAGCCGCGCCGGGCGAGGTCAAGGCGAAGACGCGGCGAAAACCGCGTAGACGGCGTCGGGCCGTGGATCGTCCCGATCCGAACGCGGAGAGCGCCCTGCAGCGGAGACTCGGCTATGAGTTTAGAGATCGCGCGCTCCTTCACGAGGCCCTCACGCATCGCTCGCTCACCAACGAAAACCCGCGGCTCGCGCCCCGGGACAACGAGCGACTCGAGTTCTTGGGCGACGCGATCATCGGCTATGTGGCGGCGGCCCTGCTATTCGAAAGATTTCCCGACGCAGATGAAGGTGAGCTCACACAGCGTCGTGCCGATCTAGTCTGCGAGAGGAGCCTCGCCATCCTTGCGCGTGAAATCGGACTCGGAGACGCACTCCGCCTCGGTAAGGGAGAGATCCGCACCGGCGGGCGCGAGAATCCTCGCCTCCTCGCTTCGGCGCTCGAAGCGGTGATCGGCGCGATTCGCCTCGACGGCGGATCCGGGATTGCCTTTGAGATCGCCCAAGATCTTTTTGAGCCACACCTCCTCGATTTTTCGCCGGGCGCGTTTGATTATAAATCGCGCCTTCAGTATCGAGCACAGGCCGAGCTCGGAGAGACCCCTTATTATGCGCTCGTCGACTCATCGGGACCTGAGCACAATCGGGTCTTCGAAGTGAGCGTTTTTATCGGCGATCGCGCGGTGGCGAAGGGCGAGGGGAGGAACAAACTCCGCGCGGAGCAGTGCGCGGCCAAGAACGCTTTGGAAATTTTTGGCGATCTCTCCGTAAAAGAGGAGCACGGACCATGAAGATCGCCCTCGCCCTCATCGCCTCGTTCAGTTTAATGGCCGCCCTCACGCTCCCGGAGAGGCACGGCGCCGAACCGGAAGGACAGGTAGGTTCGGTCGACGATGGCCCGCATTCCGCCGTGATCGCGCGGCTTGGCATCGGTGAGTCCGCGGATTTTGTCGGGCGGAATGCGTCAGAATGCAGCGGAAGCGGCAATCGCGGGACGCGCTCCGCGCCAAAGGCGACGCCTCAGGGCCGACTCACGGCGACCTACCGCGCCATGCGGGCGCGTTGGCACCGTCCGCCGACAGCGTCGGAACGCGAAGCATGGCGAAAAAATGGCGCGCCCCTCGTCATCCGCCCCATTCATAGCAGCGAGGAATTCGTGATTGAGCGCGATCCCGAAACCCGCGCTTATGACGAGGCGGCGCACCAGACGGCGATGCTCGCCTTTCAATGGAAATCCGACGGGACGATGCATCCCATCGAAGAGCGTCTCCTTCACCTGATTCACGACGCGGCAGCGCATTTCAAGGCGCCCTACGTCCACCTCATCAGCGGCGTTCGGAATCGGCCGGGGCGCGGAACAAGCCGCCACAATCAGGGACGCGCAGCCGATATCGTGCTGCCGGGCATAAGCGACGCGCGCCTCGCGGCCTATATGCGTCGTCAGGGCTATGTCGGCGTTGGCCTTTATCCCGTAAGCGGCTTTACGCACGTTGACGTCCGCGACCGTAGTTATTATTGGGTCGACCGCTCGGGGCCGGGACAGCGCTCACGTTCACGTTCGATCATGCAATCGGCCGTGGCTCAAAATGACGCGCGTGCCCGTCGCCGCGGCGTGGAGCCGACGCCGCCTTACGACCCCGCGATGCGCGATTCGCTCATCGTGGTGGCGAAGAGCCCGGAAGATGCGAGCCGCGCGGATGAAACGAGGCGCGGAGAAGAAAGCGAAGATCGGCCGATCCTTGCGAGCGCCGAACGGGCGCCGCTCCAAGAAGAATAAGCAAGAAGAATACGCAGGAAGAAGAAGCAAGCAGTCGAAGGATGCTGGGAGCCACCGGGCGCAGTGGCGTCCAGCGCCGTACACGAAAATGCCCCGAACGCAGCTGGCTGCGCCGGGGCGTTTGCGACGTAAGGCGTCTACGCTCGGGATCAGCTTGCGAGCGCCGTATCGAGACGAGCGCGCGCCCACTCGAGCTTTTGGACAAGCTCTTTCGCGTCGTGGCTGTCGATCGGACCACCGAACTCGGCGAGCGCCTTCTCTGCGGAGGCGAACTCCTCGCGCGCTTCTTCCAGTTTAATCTTCGACTTCTCGACGAATGAGTTGGTGAGCAGGAGCACGCTCTTTGGTCCGGCCTCAACGAACCCTGCGCCCACCGCAGCGAATTTTTGCTCGCCGTTTTCGGTATACGAGAGCACGCCCGCCTTGAGCGCGGCAAGAAGCGGAAGGTGGCCCGGGAGGACCCCGAACTCACCCTCGACGCTCGGCGCCTGAACTGCGCTCGCCTCGGTCGAGAGGACAAGCCCAGTCGGCGTCGCGACCTCGAGCTTCAGCAATCCTTCGGTAGCCATCGTGGGATATCCTTACTTCTTACGGGCGGCGTAGGCGGCCTTCACCTCATCGAGGTTGCCCTTGAGGTAGAAGTCCTGCTCCGGGATCTCATCGCAGTTACCCGCGAGGATCTCCTCGAACGCCGAGATGCTGTCCTCGAGAGAGACGTATTTACCCTCAAGGCCGGTGAACTGCTGCGCGACGAAGAAGGGCTGGCTAAGGAAGCGCTGGATCTTACGCGCGCGATCGACCGTCGCGCGGTCGTCCTCGGACAGCTCGTCCATACCAAGGATCGCGATGATGTCCTGCAGATCCTTATAGCGCTGGAGCGTCTCCTGAACGCCGCGCGCCACGCGATAATGGCGCTCACCGATGATGGCCGGATCGAGCATCGTCGACGAGGAGTCGAGCGGATCGACCGCCGGATAAATCCCAAGCGAGGCGATCTCACGCGAGAGGACCGTCGTCGCATCAAGGTGGGCGAAGGTCGTCGCGGGTGCCGGGTCCGTAAGGTCATCGGCCGGGACGTAGACCGCCTGGACCGAGGTGATGGAGCCCTTGGTGGTCGAGGTGATTCGCTCCTGAAGCGCACCCATCTCGGTGGCAAGCGTCGGCTGATAACCGACGGCGCTCGGGATACGTCCGAGAAGAGCCGAGACCTCGGAGCCCGCCTGCGTGAAGCGGAAGATGTTATCGATGAAGAGAAGGACGTCCTGACCCTCGGTATCACGGAAGTACTCCGCGACGGTGAGCGCCGAGAGGGCGACCCGCGCACGCGCACCGGGCGGCTCGTTCATCTGACCGTAGACAAGCGCGGCCTTCGAGATGACGGGGTTCCCATCGTCGAGCTTCGATTCGTTCATCTCGAGCCAAAGGTCGTTACCCTCACGCGTACGCTCACCGACACCGGCGAAGCAGCTCACACCACCGTGCGCCTTCGCAACGTTGTTGATGAGCTCCATGATGAGGACGGTCTTACCGACACCGGCACCGCCGAAGAGACCGATCTTACCGCCCTTACGATACGGAGCGAGGAGATCGATGACCTTGATGCCCGTCTCGAAGATCTCAACCTTCGTGCTCTGCTCGACGAAGGCGGGTGCGTCGCGGTGGATCGGCGCGGTCTGCTTCGCGTTGACGGGACCGAGCTCGTCAACGGGCTCGCCAACAACGTTCAGGATACGGCCGAGGCACTCGGGGCCGACCGGCATCTGAATCGGAGCGCCCGTATTCTGGACCTCCATGCCGCGGACGAGGCCGTCGGTGCCCTCCATCGCGATCGCGCGCACGGTGCTCTGCCCGAGATGCTGCGCCACCTCGAGGGTCGTATTCCACTCCTTATCGCTGACGGCAGGGTTCGTCACCTTCAGCGCCGTGAGGAGATCGGGGAGCTGACCGTCTGCAAACTCGACGTCGACGACGGGGCCAATAACTTGAGTGATTCGACCGTGGTTACGCTCTGCCATGGATTTTTTGCCTTGGAAAAACTGGAGGCGCCAGAGGCCCCTCTGATCGCGCCGAGATGAGCTCACCTCAGCCGCGCTTCGTATTTATCGGGTGCGAGAGCCGAGGGTCTCGCCGTGTATGGGAAGCCGCGCGCACTTAGCACGCCAGCCAATGAGGGTCAATCGTAGCACCTTGTGTTCGCCGCGCTTGTCGGGGGAGACATTGCACTCGATCCACGAAAAATCAACGCCTCTGCGGAGTCCAGCGGGCAAAGCCTAGGAACAAATGCGCTCGGGGAAAAGTCTTGCGGCGAAAAAATGGAGCGCGCGCTCCCGCTTTTCAGCTATTTTCACCCCGTGCCGCGGCGTATCCGCGGAAAACCGCCGAAAGAGTGCCCTCGAACCGGAGGGCTGCCCGAAGGACTGCCCCCGAGCGGCATGCATCAGCATGGATAAGACGAGCGAACACGGAAATCTTGCGCACACCCTCGATGCCCTGCTCGGGCCGGGGACCCGTTTCGAGGGCACCCTCGTCTTCGAGGAGCCCATCCGCATTGAAGGTGAGATCGTGGGCACGATCGCCGGGGAGGGACTGCTCGTCGTCGCGGGCGAGGCACGAATCGTCGGCGATGTGAAGGTTGGCGCGCTCGTCGTGCTCGGCGGAACCATCGAGGGCGAGGTGGAAGCGAGGGAAGCCGTCGAGCTCCACTCGCAGGCCCATATGAAGGGGGATATCCGGACGCCGCGCCTTTTCATCGAAGAGGGCGCGCGTTTCGAAGGCAAGCTCTCCACGTCAGCCGATGGCAGCGAAGGGGAAGCCGAGCGGATCGCCCTCGGGGTGGACGAGCCGAAGGATCGCACGCAGCGACTTGAGCCCTTATCCGAGACGAGAGACGACGTCCGGAGCGAAGAAGCGGACGACGGCGTCACCTCGTAGTTCAAAGAGACGCACTCGAACGCCGCGTTTCCGAGGGCTCAGCTTCGGCGCCTTCAAGGCTTCAACTTGGCAAGCGCCTGGTGTTCGGCATCCCGTTCGGCGTCATCCTCAATGTGTGCGCTGCCGTTTCTCAAAGAGTGCGCGGGCACGACGCCGTTCACGGTCCGTTTCGGATGTCTCACGCTCTAGGGGATGATTTTCACCGCGGGCATATTGGACGAGCGCGTCAAGTGCGATAGGGTGCAGCCGCCGAGAGGGCGTTCTACCTTGATGGAGCTTTACCGATGATGTCGATTGCTCGAATCCTTCCGCTTTTCCTTCTATTGATATCGCCGCTCGCGGTTTCATCCGTTCGGGCTCAGGCTCAGCAGGGGCAAGGGGGCGCTGAAATCATCCGACTCAAAGACGGTCGCACCTTCCGCGGGCAGGTGATTCAACATGAGGGCGATCGCTCGGTTCTATTCCGCGCAGACGACGGGCGCACGCTGCGCGTGAACCTCGCCCAGGTCGACTATATCGGGCCCGAGAATCCGCCCGAAGACGCGCAAGCGGAAAGCGAGGCGGCGTTCGAGATCGTCGATCTCTCCGAGGAAGCGACCGCCGGCGATGACGCCGTGAGCGAGGTCACAGCCGCGGGCGACGGTTATCCGAGCGAAGAAGCCATGGAGGGTGGCGTCTCCATGTCGTTCGCCGCGCCGCGCGATGGCCTAAGCCTCATCGTCCGCCCGGCCGCCGCGCGTTCAATGGGCCGCGAATACGGCTGGATGCGTTTCTGCGACCTCCCGTGCGAAAAGCCGATTCGGCCCGGTTATTATGAGCTCCGCCTCCAAAACATGGAGAGTGGGCGCATCACGCCGGTGCTCGGACAGGTCCCGCTCACGCGCGAAGCCCACGTCGACTTCCAGATGAACGCGAACTTCGGTAAGCGCCTCTCGAATTTCATCACGGGCGGTATCGTCGGCGGCATCGGCATCGGCCTGCTCGCCCACGGCGCGTGGCACCTTCGAAACTATTGCTATCGCGGGCGCGATGGCGTGATTTACGGAAGCGGGACGTGTGCGCGCGGTGCGGGCTTTACCGTGCTCGGGAGCTCTCTGCTCGTCGTCGGAACGGTCTTCGTCATTCTTGGGTTCACGAAGCGAAAGAATGTCGCCCGTGCGCGGCTGCTGAGTTTCGGTCAGTTCTGAGCGAGGGGCGCGCGTTTCGCGGCTCATCGGACGTAAGCAGCGGGAGGGAGGAGCTTGAGCGCCCTCCCTTTTTTGCGTTTAAGGCGGGTGGCTGGATGGCTTAACGACTGGGAGGCGCCCGCATTTTCTCCGTTCATCGCGCCCACCTCGCGCCCCGCTTCGCGCTTCCTCTTCTCCCTTCTTCCGCTAGATGCTAAATCGAGCTTCGATGAGCCCCACCCCGGGGAAAATGGGTGCCCTAGCTCCCCCGGAGGCTCGTTGACGTCTCCCCTCATTCCATGCCCTTCCCTTATCGCCGCCTACTTCACGCTCTCACTTCGAAGCTCGAACCGCTCGAGCCCAGGGGCGATGTGCTCGAAGCGGCGCGCTCCGTCGCGCTTATCGGCGGCTATGCGGCGCAGCGGCGACTCGAGGATGCCGAGCGGATCACCCACTCCCTCTTGAACGGGAAGGAGCGGACGAACCTGCGCCTCTTCGGCGTATCGCTCCTCTTTCGAGTTCAGAAAAAGACGTGGCAGGAGCTCGGACTTCTCGAGGAGCTTGATCAGCGGCTCCGCTCGGAAGAAAAGGACTGCGTCTTGTTGCTCGAGCGGATGGGTCGACTTCGGTTGAGCCTTGGCCGCTATCAAGAGGCGCTCGAAGCATTCGAGCGGGCGCTTCGCATCAGACCTCGAAAAGCGCGTCTCCACTATCGAAGGGCGCTCGCTCTTCTTGAGCTCGATCGCATCGAAGAAGCCAAAGTCTCCCTCCTCGCCATCGAAACCTTCGATCGACGCGCGGCCCGCCTCTCCTACGGCATCTACTTCGAGGAGGATCGACGCTATCGGCAGGCTGCCGAAGCGTTTGAAGAGGCGAGAGCACGCCTCGGCGAGAGCGCGGCGCTCCTTTATCGGCTTGGGCGGGCGTATCAGCGCGCGTTCGATGTGGAGAGCGCAGCCAAAGCTTTTGAAGACGCATTACGCGTAAAAGGCGCGAAGAGGCGCTGGAATGAGGCGCTCGCGCAGAGCCTCGAGATGTCGGGGCGATTCGAAGACGCGGCACGTGCTTATCAACACGCCGCTCGAGCTCTCCCCCACCGAGCCCGCTCCCTCCGCGATCGAGCGGCGCTCTCGCTCGTGAAAACCAGCGAGTTCGAGGAGGCTTCGAAGCTCTTTTCGCGCGGACGCGTTCCCCTTCGCGCTTTTATTCCGCCCCGCCTCTTCAGCTCCCGCAAAGCAATCGAAGCCGAGCTCGCGGAGGATTTCACGCGCTCTGAGCTTCATGAGACGCTGGGCGATCTCTTCTATCGCTCGGGAAAGTTTACGCAGGCAAGCGAGGCTTATCGGCGTGCGCTCGAAAGGCGAAGCGACCGCGATCCGGCGCTTATCGTTCGCTTGGGCCTCTCGCTTCATCGCTCCGCGCGCTATCAAGAGGCGTGCGAGTTCTTTGCCCGATTGCTCCCGTACGAGCCGGAGCTCGTCCCGCTCGCGCTCCAATTTCGCTTTAATCCGCAGTTTCATCGGAACGCGTGCTACGCGGAGGCGTGCGCTCATCACCCCCTCAGGAAGAGAACAATCCTCTACGAAAGCTTCCACGGACGCTCCGCTTCGTGCAACCCCTACGCGATCTTCCTCGCCATCGTGGATCGCCCTGGCTTCGAGGATTTCACCCATATTTTCAGTCTAAATGACGCTTCGCTCCTGCCCGCAGCGCATCGACGACGAAAGAACGTCATCATCCTTCGTCGCGAAAGCCCCGCGTTTCGTGAAGCACTGGCTACGGCCGAATACCTCATCAACAACACCTCTTTCCCCCCATATTTCAGCCGTCGCGACGGGCAGAAATACCTCAACACCTGGCATGGAACACCGTTTAAGGCGCTTGGAAGGGATGAGAGAAACGACTTTTTTCCTTGGCGGAATATCGCTCGGAACTTCCTTCACACCACGCACCTTCTTTCGAGCAATCCGCATACGACGCGCGTCCTTCTTGAGCAATTCCAAGTGCGCGATCTTTACAGGGGAAAGATCCTCGAGATCGGCTATCCACGCATCGATCGAAGCCTCTGCATGGGCGATGAGGAGCGACGGCAGATCAGGGAGCGTTTTGGGGCGGGCCCCAGCGATAGGCTCGTCCTCTTCGCACCGACATTTCGCGGGACGGTCGGCGCCCCCACGCTCGATCTCGCCGAGCTCGAGCGCGATCTCAATGCGCTCCTCGCGCTCCCGATTCGCCTCGTCTTTCGCGGGCATTATTTCGTCGAAAATGCGTTCCGGAGCGGGCAGTTCAGCGATCTCATCGCCCCTGACGATCTCGACACCAACGCCCTCCTCGCCGCGGCGGATTTCATCATAAGTGATTATTCTAGCCTCGTCGTCGATGCGCTCGTCCTCAAGAAGAAGCTTCTCCTCTATGTGCTCGACTTCGAGGCGTACCATTCGGAGCGGGGGCTTTATTTCGAGCTCGATGAGCTGCCGGGCGAAAAGGCGCGGACGCGCGATGAGCTTGTCGCTACGCTGCGCGGCCTGCTCGAAGGCAACTTGCGCTACGATGAGGCGCGCGACGATCGCATTCGCGAGCAGCTGGCTCCGCATGAAGATGGCGCATCGGTCGAGCGCCTCATCCCAAGCTTTTTTCACGCGGAAGGGGAGCGCTCATCCGAAGCCTCGCCCACGAATGAACGACGTCCCTCCATTCTTTTTTATGGCGGCACGCTCTTTCCTCACGGCATCACGGCCGCGCTCGTGAACCTCATCGAGAGGATCGATCCGGAGCGCTTCGACATTGCGCTCCTTCTTGAGCCGAGTGCGCTCTCAACTCCCGAGCGGCGCGCGCGTTTCGATGCACTTCCGAAACATGTACGCCTCCTCGCCTTTCAGGGCCCCGCCATCGCAAAGCCCAACCAGCGCGCCGCATTCGATCATCTTCGTCTCGAGCGCCGCCTCGAGTCAGCGGACGCTGCGGCCGTTATCGAGCGCCTATTTCAGAATGAGGCTCGAAGGACGCTCGGGGATGCGCAGTTCGATTATGTGATTGATTATGATGGCTACAGCCTCTTCTTTGCATCACTTCTCGCACAGGTTGGTCATGAGAGAACGCGCCGTTTGATTTATCAGCACAACGATATGTTCGGAGAGTGGAATACAAAATACCCTTCACTCCCCGCGCTTTTTCATGAGTACCGTCATTATGATGCCATCGTCTCGGTCTCTCGTTCGACGCGCGATGTGAACTTCGAACGCCTCGCGAAACGCTTCGATCTCGAGGGCATCCCTCATGTTTTTGCTGAGAACCTCATCGATCTTGAGCGGATCACTCGGGGCGCGTCAGAACGCCTTCCCGAAGAGGACGCCCCGCTTTTTCACGCATCGCCTATCGAGAGCCGGAGAGCGGTCAAAAGCGGAGAGCCGACGATCTTCATCAATGTTGGAAGGCTCTCGCCCGAAAAGGGTCAAGATCGCTTGATCGAGGCTTTCTCGTGCGTTCATCGCGAGCATCCAAACACTAGACTCCTCTTGATTGGAGAGGGGCCTCTTCGGAGCACACTCACCGAGACGATTCAGGCGAGAGGACTCTCCGAAGACGTGAGGCTCCTTGGATGGAGGGCGAACCCTTTTGCCTATATGGCACGGTCCGATTGCTTCATCCTTTCATCGCGACACGAGGGTCAAGGGCTCGTCTTGCTCGAAGCGATGACACTCGGACTGCCGACCATCGCGGCCGATATCCCATGCATCCGCGACGTACTCCAGGGCCGCGGCGGACTCATCGTCAGCGATCATGTCGAGGGCCTCACTCAAGGCATGCGCGCGCACCTCGAGGGACGCGTCGCGCGCCCCCGCTTCGACGCCGAGCGTTATCTCGAGAACGCGCTCAAGGCGTTCTACGCCGTCCTTGAAGGCGACGACGAAGCGCTCAGCGTAGCCTTAGAGGCTTGAGCCTCTCTTCGAGCCGGAAGTACGGGTTGAGGGCCGCCTTGGCGAGCGCACCGCGACCGAGCCTCAACGCTTTTCGGAGCGCTTTTTGGCTTGGTGAAGGCGGCTCGATGGCGCCCGATGCGAGCGCATCGAGGGCGGAATGAGCGCGCGCGATCGCCGAGCCTCCTCGGATAAAGAGCTCGTTTCGAAGGTCTTCATTGGCGATCCGGAGATCGAGCTTCCCCGAGAAGACCGCCTGGACGGCCTCGGCGAGATCGCTCGGGCGCTTGACGACGGGACCGATGCGCTCGCGTGCGCGGAGCTCAAGGCTCTTCGGGCCGAGTTTTCGGCCATATCGGGAGCGCTCATTGTTCTGAAGAAGCAGAATCTTTCGCTCGGCGAGGAGGGCGTCAAAGATGGCGCCGCTGAAATCGGAGAGCACGAGATCGGCCTCGGCAAGGAGGGGGACAAGATCGTCATGCTCGCCGTAGAAGCGAACGCCTTTCGCCTCGAGGCGCTCACGCCGCGCGCTCTCTTTGATCGCCGTATTATGGTGGAGCTTGAGGATGAGCCGGTAATCTCTTGAGAGCTCGAGGACCGCGTCGAGGAATTCATCTTGCGTCGAAAGCGGCCCCCAAGTGGGCGCGTACAGGATGGTGCCGAGCCCCTTCGCTCGAGCGAGCTTCGGCCGATACGCATCAAAGCGGGTGTTTCCCACCTCGCGAACCGGACAAAACCGCGCCATGCGCTCCGCAGAGTAGGGCCCGTAAACGAGAGCGAGGTCGCCATAGGCGCGCCACATCCCGTAGTTATGGCGGTCCTTGGCAAGGCCGTATTGAACCCAGGCAATCTTCGAGCTCTTGAGCGACTCGATGCCCGAGAAAACCGTCTGCGCGACGAGGACTTCGTATTCGCCGTCGATGCTCGCCATCTTCGAACGAGGCACGATACGGTAGGGGATCTCGAGCGAGTCGAGCCAATCCTTCGATAGGCGCGGAAGATGCGGTGGCTTGCCCTCGATCACCAGCTCGCTTCCCGGGAGATCGCGAGCGATTTCGAGCGCGAGTCGAATCTGAAAGGGATTCCAGCCGATGAAACCGAAGCGCCCGGTTCGCATTGGATTAGTCGTATTTTCGGATCTCAGCGATGAGACTCGTCGTCGAGATGCCTTCGGTGCGCGGGAGATAGACGACTTCGCAGAGGGCTTTGAACGCATCAAATTTTCCCTCCCAATCGGCGCCCATCACAAGGACGTCCGCACCGTAGCGCTTGATGTATTCGCCCTTGAGCTCAAGCGATTCTTCGAGGAAAACCTCATCGACCACGCGCAGTGAGCGGATGATCTCGAGTCGCTCATTTTCGGGATAGACGGGATAACGCTTCTTCTTCGAAAAGTTCAGAGCGTCGGTGGAAATCCCGACGACGAGCCGATCGCCGAGCGCCTTGGCGCGATGAAGGATATTGATATGCCCGATATG
>JAAZAH010000228.1 GCA_012514415.1 Sandaracinaceae bacterium | reverse complement strand
GCAGAGCTCATCCGCGTGCCCCATTCCCGAACGCAGGTGAGCGTTCTCCCTGTTTTTTCTGCGCAAGGGATGTGCACCGCGCGTTCGTCGTCTTGTCATCGTCTGCGAACGCTCTAGAGATTGAACTGCGCATGCTTCGTACACTCCTCACGGCCGCCCTCATCGGAAGTTCCGTTGCGCTCCTTGGGAGCGTGAGCGCCGGGGGAGATGTGCGAGAGATCGGCTTCGCAGAGAGCATGAGTCCTCGCGCACTTGGACCCATCCGCCGCGACATGACGGTGGTCGCCGAACTCGATTCCTCAAGCTCACGATACCTTCGCGGCGCAACGCTTTCCGATTATCGGGACGGGCGTTGGTCGGGGAGCATCGCTCGCCCGCCCGTTCATTCGGCCGGCGCCAGAGCCGCCGGGGACAAAACTCGGGTGGCCATCGTTGACCATCCCGAGGCTTACTTCCTTCCGGCTGGCGCCGTTGTCGAGGCCGAAGAGCGCGATCACGAGGGAAGGCGTGTCCTCTATTTCCGTGAGGGTGAGCCGCGCGAGGGGTTCGATTCGCGCGATCTCGAAATCGCCGATGAGCTCCGCGAACGCCTTCGCCCCATCGCGGAGCGTCTTGCGGGCGGAGGGGACGCGCGTGAGCGGGCCGAACGCCTGCGGGTACGGCTCGCGAGCGAGAAGCGCTACCAGCTGGATTTTACCGCTCCCCCCGGCGTGGATGCGACGGTGTATTTCCTTGAAGAAGCCGAAGGCGGCCACTGCGAACTCTTTGCGAGCGCCTATGTCCTTCTTCTTCGCTCCATCGGTATCCCGGCCCGCGTTGTGACGGGATACGTCCTTAGCGATGAAGATGCCAGCTCCGGAAGGTGGCTCGCGCGCAAGGGCGATGCCCACGCTTGGGCCGAGGTCTACGTCGACGGCGGCTACCACCCCGCCGATCCGACGCCCTGAGCCGGCCGCGGCTCAGAGCACGGAGCCTCTACTCTCGGCGCTCTACTTTTCGTAGACGACCTCGATCTGATCGAGCGTATTGTCCTGCTCGATATGAAGCTGCGCTGAGCGAAATCCGCGTTCCTCGAGCTTTTTCGCGAGTTCGTAGAGTTGATCCTCGCGGGCTCCGCGGAGCGTGATGCTCTGTGCGTCCTGTTCGTTGAAGATCGTGACGAACTCTCGAATCGAGTCCTCGGCCTCGGACGTGAAGATGGTCGAGTTCCCCTCAAAGAGCTGTGAGGTCTCATAGGGGATCGTCATCGGACTCGAGCGGAGCCCAGCCGAGGCTTCATCGAGGATGCGCGAGCCCTCTTCCCGGGCGCGCACTCCTCCTCGTCGAGCCTCGCGCTCGGCGGCGCGGACCGCTTCCGATGTGCTCTGTTCGGCCTCTTCGACGCGCTGCCTTGCGCGTTCGACCTGCTCATCGATGGCTTGGTCTGCGTCGTCCGCGAGACGGTCGGTCCGGTCCTCGAGCTCCTCGACCTCTCGGTCGGCTCTCTCAGTCGCGAGCTCCGCATTGTCGCGCGCTCGTTCGGCGCCTGACTCGACGCTCTCGGCCACGCGATCGGACATCTCCTCGGCACCCTGCTCGACCTCTCTCGCGTTTTGTCGGATTCGCCGTCCCGCTTCATCGAGGAGGCCGGCGCGCTCGCCATCGGGTTGACCGAGCATCGCCGGATCCTCGCGCTTCGGAGGCTTCAGAAAGAAGAGAAGGCCCGCGACAACGACCACACCGATCGCCAACGGGATCATTCCCTTCATCCGCTCTTTTCGTTCATTCGCCATGGTTCTTTCTCCTCGTTCTTCCCTCGTCACCTGGTCTCGATTGCCTCGATCGACTCGACCGATGTTGCGCAGCCGCCGCGCTTGATCGACGGTGCGCGCGAAGTTCATGGGGAGGAGTACGAGAGCGATTTTTCCCTCTCCCTTGACGGCCTTGGCGAACTCTTCGACCGTGAGATCACGATCGCGATATCGGAAGGCGAGTTTGGAGAGGGTGATCGGCGTGAGCACGCGTAGGATCGCCCCGGCCGTTTCTCGGCTGATCTTCGCGTGATGCGCGAGTGCGTCGATCACGTCCTGTTCACGCGCATCGAAGATGGCCCGGAGTTCGGTCGCGCCTCGATCGAGGAGGGCGGCGCGCTCCTCGCGCAGCTTGATGGGGATGCGGTGCAGAAGTTCGATGTCCGCGGCGTCCACCATCGCAAGGAGCTCTTCGGCACCGCCCGCTTCGCCGACTTCTTCGCCGATCCCGGCGACCAGCGCGGGCACGGCATAGATGAGCGCCGCTTCGATCTCCGCCTCCTCGAGCCCGAGCGCCTCGGCCATTGCACGAATCGCCGTTTCATCGAATCGTCGCTGTAGCGCCCGGACAAGGTGATCGTACATCCGCATTCCCCTCGGGGGAGACACTGGCCGCCTCCCGCACGTAGGGGACTGTGGGGTTGACCCCGGGTTTTGTATATCCTCCGATTCTCGGGACGACCCTATCCAAGAAGAACGATCAGCATCGCCGGAATCGTCAAAATCGCGAGGAGTGTGGAGGCAAAGATGAGCCCCGCGACTTGGTCAGGCTCACGCGCGTAATGCCGCGCGAGGACGTAGTTGAAGACGCCGACCGGCGTCGTCGATTGAAGGAGGAGCACGCCGGTCGCGCGATGGTCCAGCTCGAAGAACGCGGCGAGCGCGAGCGCTGGGATGAGACCGAGGACGAAGCGCATCCCGGCGAGAGCGATGCTTTTTTGCATCTTCACGCCTGCGAGGCGAGCGAGCGATGCCCCGAGCGCGATAAGCATCAGCGGAATGGCGAGTCCACCGAGCAGCTCGGTAGTGCGCAGGACGGTGGTCGGCACTTCGAGTTCGAAACCGACAACGATCACGCTGAGGATGGCCGCATAGACGAGGGGTGAGCGGAGCACCCGCTTGAGCGCGAAATGGCCCGAAAACAAAAGCTCTCCGACCACGCTATTCATCAAAAAGCTCACACCGAAATAGGCGATGCCGAGCGCTTTCCCTTCGTTGCCAAATGCGAAGAAGCAGATGGGGATGCCGAGGTTTCCCGTATTGCCAAAGCTGAGCGGGCCGAGGAAAGAGGAGGCTTCGATGCGCGCCATGCGGAGAAAGACGGCCGAGAGCGCAATGGTCGAGCTGATACCGATGAGCGCGTAGAGGCCCATCGAGCGGAGCGCTTCGGGGCTGCTCTCCGCCGTGACGAGCGCATGAAAGATAAGGCAGGGCGAGCCGATATAGACGGTGAGCTCGGAGAGGGTCTCTTCATCGAGCTCGGGTTTGACTCGTTTCCAGATGAAGCCGACGAGTGCGCAGCCAAAGACGGGTAAAACGATGGAGAGGAGCTCTTGGAGCACACGGCTCCCTAGTTTTTCTTCTCGCTTCCGTCAAATCATGCCAATTTGTATCAAGCATGATTCCGTTTTGAGTAAAATCGTTCGCTTCTCGTTTGCGCCCTCATAGGTGGCTTGTTAGAGAAACACAGAACGCGCGGCAGGATCGTCCGCCGCAGCGAATGGAGGCTACAGTCCTATGGGTGTTTCCAGCCGATTCATCCTCGAGCAGAGGCGCGTGATCGGAGCGCTCCTCCGCACGGGCATCGAGGCAAGTACCGATAAGCCGAACAAGGGCCCGGCGCCGCAGACCCCCGGCCCGATCCTCAAGGAGACGGTCACGCCGCCTTCGCCGGACCTCATCGCCGCCTACGTGCGCCACGTCGGGGGAGATCCCGCGGGTTATCGTGGCACCATCCCGCCGCATCTCTTCCCGCAGTGGATCTTCCCGATGCAGACGGCGACGCTTCGCGGCCTTCCTTATCCGATGCATAAGGTGCTGAACGGCGGGTTCCGGATGGTGCGTAAAGCCAACCTCCCTCAGGGTGAGATGCTCCAAATCGAAGGTCGACTCGCCAATATCGATGAGGACGATCGCCGGGTCATCTTCTTCTGTGACTCGGTCACCGGGACCGCCTCGGCCCCGGGCGCGCTCGAGGTTTCGATGCAGGCCATCATTCCAAAGCGCGGCGGCGAGAAGAAGTCGGGGCCGAAGAAGTCGGGGCCGCGCGTGCCCGAAGGGGCGCGAGAGCTCGCCCGCTGGTCGCTTCGCGCCGATGCGGGACGCGATTTTGCCAAGCTCACCGGGGATATCAACCCGATCCACTGGATCCCTCCGGCCGCGCGAGCGAGCGGTTTCCGCAATGTGATCCTCCACGGCTTCTCGACCTCGGCGCGGGCGTACGAGGGGCTCATCCGAAATGTCTTCTCAGGGAATACCGAGGCGATCCGCGCCTTCGAGTGCCGCTTCACCAAGCCTTTGGTCCTCCCCGCACGGGTTGGCCTGTATCGCAGCGGCGACGAGGTCTTCGTCGGAGAGGCGCCGGGTGGTCCGGCCTATCTCGTCGGTAAATTCGAAACCCAATGATCGACCGAAGGAACCAGGACAATGAGTGATTTTCTCCTCGAACTCTCCGAAAACCCCCAGGCCCGAAAGCTGATCAAGACGCTCGGCCTTCCGCTCCCCATGCCAGAGGTGCTGCCGCGCGCGACCGGCCCCTACGAGGATCGTCCCTTCGAGGATAAGAACATCCTCGTCCGCGCGACCGATGCCTTTGCGGACGTGCTCGCGCGTGAGATCACCCGCGGCGGTGGGAACGCCTTCGTTGTTGGCGAGGGCGCCGCGCTCACGGCCTTTGAAGAGCAGGGGAAGGCGTGGGGACGGCCGCCCAAGGCGATCTCTCTTGACGATAAACACGATGAGCTCACGCTCCACGGCGCTGTGATCGATGCGAGCGATGTGAAGGGCGCCGCCGATCTTCGGGTCCTTTACGATGTTCTCCATCCCTTGATGCGCCGCTTTGCGAAGCATAGCCGCTTCATCGTGATCGGGCGTCCGGCGGAAGATGCGGCAGGCCCCGCCGAGGCGGCCGCTCGTGCTGGCCTTGATGGGTTCGTCCGGAGTCTGAGCAAGGAGACGGGCGGCGCCGGAAATACCGCCAATATGCTTTACGTCGAAGAGGGCGCTGAAAAGCGCGTCGGTGCGCCGCTCCGCTTCTTCCTCTCGAAGCACTCCGCTTTCGTGACAGGTCAGCCCCTTCGCATCACCAATAAGGTGAAGGGCGATGAGGATCCCGTGACCCGCCCGCTCGAGGGCAAGGTCGCGCTGGTGACGGGCGCCGCGCGCGGCATCGGTGAAGCGACGGCTGAGCTCCTTGCCGCTGAGGGCGCGCATGTCGTCATCTTGGATCGCCCGGCCGATGATGGACCGGCGAGCGTCGTCGCGCGGAACGTGGGCGGCTCGCTGCTCCTCGTCGATATCACTGACGAAGACGCTCCGGAGACCATCGCGCAGCGCCTCCTCGAAGAGCACGGCGGCGTCGACATCGTCGTTCATAATGCGGGCGTCACGCGCGACAAGCGTCTTATGAACATGAAGCCCGATTGGTGGGACTCCTGCGTGGACATCAACCTCGGCGCTGTGGTCCGTATCACCGACGCGCTCCTCGAAAAGAAGGCCCTCCGCGAGGGTGGCCGGATTGTTTGCCTCTCGTCGGTCTCGGGCATCGCAGGCAATAACGGTCAGACGAACTACAGCGCCTCGAAGGCTGGCATTGTCGGCTTCGTCCGCGCGCTCTCGGAGCAGGTGGCGGACAAGGGCATCACCGTGAACGCCATCGCCCCCGGCTTCATCGAGACTCGCCTCACGGCGGCGATGCCGGTCTTCCTTCGCGAAGGAGCGCGCCGTTTGAGCGCGCTCGGTCAAGGTGGCCGACCCGAGGACGTCGGGCAGGCCATCACCTTCCTCGTGACGCCCGGCGCCGTCGGGATCACTGGAAACGTTCTCAGGGTTTGTGGTGGCGCGCTCGTCGGCGCCTAAGGAGTAGTAAAATGGCGACCAAGAAGAAGAGCGAAACGAAGCAGAGCGGCCAAGAGCCGAAAAAGCGGACGACCAAGGCCGCGCCGCCGAAGCAGGCGGAGGCGGCCGCGGCCCCTGTCGCGCGTCGCAAGAGCGTCGCGCCCCCGGCCGCGAATCCTGCGAGTCGTCGCGCCGTCGTGATCGGCGGAATGCGCACGCCCTTCGTCCGGGCCTTTGCTGAGTTCATGGAGCTCGACAGCATCGCGCTCGGCGTAGCGGCAACGAAGGCCCTTCTCGAGCGCTACGATGTCCCCCGCGCCGAGATCGATGGGATCGTCTGGGGCGGCGTCATCCTCCCGCCGTACTCGCCGAACCTCGCGCGTGAGATCGCGCTGGATCTCAAGCTTCCGCATCGCGTCGAGGGCTTCACCGTCACGCGCGCTTGCGCGAGCGGCCTCCAGGCCGTTCATTCGGCGGTGGCAGCGATCGAGCGCGGCGAGGCCGATATCCTCATCGCCGGAGGCTCGGACTCGACATCGAACGCGCCCCTCGTTCTTCCCAATAAAGCGGTCCACGCGCTCGCCCCGCTTGCCTTCGGAAAAGCCAAGGGCATGAGCGATTATCTCGGGGTTCTTTCGCAGCTGATGCCGATCACGGACATTCTCCCGCGGAAGCCCGAGATCTCTGAACGGACCACGGGCGAGGTGATGGGCGAATGCGCCGAGCGCATGGCGAAGCGCAATCAGATTTCGCGTGAGGCTCAGGATGAGCTCGCCTACCGAAGCCATGAGCGCGCGGCGGCGGCGGTCGCCTCGGGCCGATTTGACGATGAGATCACGCCGGTCGAGACGAAGTCGGGTCGCGTCTCCGCAGATACGATCATCCGCGGCGACACCAGCCTTGAGAAGCTCGCCAAGCTGAAGCCCGTTTTCGACCGTAAAGCGGGCACGGTCACCGCGGGCAACTCCTCGGCGCTCACCGATGGCGCGGCAGCGGTCCTCATCATGAGCGAAGAGAAGGCGCGGGCGCTTGGATATAAGCCCAAGGCGGCCTTCCGCAGCTTTGCCTACACCTCGGTCGACCCGGCCGATCAGCTCCTCATCGCCCCTGCAATCGCCGTTCCCATGGCGCTCGAGCGTGCGGGTCTTGAGCTCAACAATGTGAGCCTCGTCGACTTCCACGAAGCCTTTGCCGCTCAGGTCCTCTCCGTCACTCAGGCGCTCGCAAGCGACGCTTGGGCGAAGGAGCGGCTTGGTCGCGATCGCGCCGTCGGCGAGATCGATCCCGCCCGCTTCAATATCCACGGCGGCTCGATCGCCATCGGGCATCCCTTCGGTGCGACCGGGGCGCGAATGGTCACGACGATCGCCAATGAATTTGCCCTCACGGACGCGGAGACGGCCGTGCTCGGCATCTGCGCGGCAGGTGGAATCGGCGCGGGCGCGGTGATGGAGCGCGTCGACTGAGCCACTGCGCCAAGAACGCGCGCAACTGAGCCCACCTCGAGATCGGGGTGGGCTCTTTGCGTTTGACGATCCTGAGTGAGGGCTCGTTTTCTATTCGGCTCGCCTTGGTTCGACGTCAGTTCCGGGTTACTCTAGGCTCAAGGAAACATCTCGATGGCCGCACGGAGCGGCTCATCAAAACGGCTAGGAGCATTTACCGGTGGGGAAGCGTATCTTCGTCCGGAACCTTTCATTTGGCAGCACCGATGAGGCGTTGAAGGCCCATTTCGAAAACGCTGGCCATCAGGTCCGGAGCGCACGTATCGTGCTTGATCGAGAGACTGGAAGGAGTCGCGGATTCGGCTTCGTCGAGCTCATGAGCGATGAGCGTTTCGACGATGCCGTTTCGGCACTCGATGGAAGCTTCCTCGACGGGCGGCCAATCTCGGTCCGCGAGGCTCACGATCAGCGGCAGGGGAGCCCGCCCCGGCGTGAGGGCGGACCGCCCCGGCGCGAGGG
>JAAZAH010000227.1 GCA_012514415.1 Sandaracinaceae bacterium | reverse complement strand
TCCTCGCGTCAACCTGGGTCCGCAGCCAACCACTCGAGGTCCACCCGCCCTTCGGCCCCGGTGAACCGAAGTCGGATGCGCGCCGCGTCAGGCGCAATGGTCGGGGTGCCGTCTTCGCGCACAGCCGGAAACGCGATCCGGAATGTCATCCGCTGGGAGGTGATGCTCGGAAAGTAAATGCGCTCCGCGGGGCTCGCACGATGCACCTTCTCGATACGCGCAGGCGGTGTCATCCGCTCATCGTCATCCACGAGCAGCACGCGAAAGGCTGCGCGTCGACTCGTTAGGTCGCTCTCCCGAAAGTTTGGTCCGACGAGCGTGACAAAGAAGCGATGGTATTCACGTGCATCCTCGAGAGAAGCTGCGAGGAGCTCGTCGCGCTCGTCCAGCGTAAGTCCATGATCGTGCGCATATCGCACAAGATAAGCCGTCCGGAACTCCCACGACTCAAACGTCGCCGTCACGCTGAGCACATCGCTCAGCTTTCCCCACGCGAACGCGCGTTCCTCCCGCGTCCATCGCTCATAGACACGCCAATAATCGTCCGGGGTAAACGTCCGACTTCGCGGCTCGAAGCTCACCACCGGCGCCGCGCAGGACGCGACGAGCGCGGCGACGACGAAGAGCGAAACCTTCCCGACGCGCCGCGCTTGCACTCAGTCCTCACCCATGAAATCGCGCCGAGTGTAGAGCGACTCAAATCGCACACCCGCCCCCTCGATCGCCTCTCGCCCTCCTTCGAGCCGGTCGACAATGGCAAAGACCGCCGAAATCGCGTAGCCGGCCTCGCGCACCGTCTCAATCGCACTCAGAGTCGAGCCTCCGGTCGTCACCGTATCTTCAACGATGACGATATTCGCTCCCGGCGCGAGCCGATCTGCCCCCTCGATCTGCTTGCCCGTGCCGTGCCCCTTCTTCGCCTTTCGGATGTAGAGCGCATCGATCGCACGGCGACCTCCGAGTGACGATGTGAGGCTCACGGCACTCGCAAGCGGACACCCGCCGAGCTCAACACCCGCAACGGCTTGCGGCCTTGCGTCGAGCCGATCGATCGCCTCGTACAGCAACTCCCCAACCAAGCGATGTCCCTCGGACGTCAGCACCGCGGGCTTGCAATCGATGAAAAAATCGCTCGTCTTCCCGCTCGTCAGCATAAATGTCCCACGACGAAATGAGCGCTCTCGAAGGAGCGCAAAGAGTTGCTCTCTGGCTGTCGAACTCATGTCGGGATTGTACGCCGTTCGCCGCGCGCGCGCAGCATGACAGGCATCCTCGGCTCCGGAATCGCGCGCCGCATGCCTCCTTTAGCGCCCTTGTGTCGCTTAGGCCTCGGTGCGGGCTCGCGTCGCTTCGGCTCCGACGTGGAGATGAGCTCACCCGTGATGGCCGCCTCTGGATCGATCTGAAACTCCGCTGCAGCAAGATCGCCGTCCACCAGCGCCTCCGGCCCGGCGATGATCAACTGATCCGCGCTCGCTCGCCCGAGGAGGCGCCCCTCGATCTCAACGCGCCTCGCCACAATCTCGCCCGCGACGAACCCTCCATGGACGATGAGCACGGAGTCGGCGCGGATGCTCCCTTCGATCTCGCCCTCCACGACCACCTCAGCGAGCGCCTCGATATCGCCTCGGATGGCTGCGCGTGCCGGAATCCTCATCGTCTCTTTCATGGGTTCACCTTCAGTCCAAGGATTTTACGAGACATAACGCGAGTCAGACCCGCCTGTCATATTTTCGAACCCGTGCGGAGCGACCTTCTACCGGATCCATACGCTCGCTCCACTCGCCCACGCCCGCTTCAAACCGCACCACCCGAGTCGTCATCAAGCGCAAGATCCGCGCAAACTTGAACCCACAGCGCCGAAAGGAACCGATGCGGACTAAAAGCGCGCCCGTTCAAGAAGAAAGCGCCGAAGCTCCTCGCCTTCGCGATCGCCAGCCTCCCGGAGCATCCGCGATGCCGGGCTCTCTCCATCTCGAATCAGCTCCGCGATCGGCTCGAGAAAACGTCGCTCGCTCGCCCCCTCGCCCGCAAGGCGCCGCAGCCCCGAATCCGCAAGATCGAGGAGCGCCTCGGCATACTCACGTGTGCTCTTCCCACCGAGCTCGGCCGAGTAGCCCTCCGACGGCGCCCGCCGCCGATAACCCTCAAGCGCTTCCCTCGTGATGCCCCGAAGAAGCGCCTCGAGCGCATCCAAGCTCCGAGAATCGTAAAAGAGGCCTTTGAAGAAGGCCGAAGCCGCGACCGCGAGCTCCGCATTCTGCGCATCGATGCCCCGCATCTCGATGATGTGCTTGAGCCGCGCCTCGGGGAAGAGCGTTGCAAGATGGACCGTCCAATCCTCAAGCGTCGCCCTCGCCTCGCCGAGCCCATCCCGGAGAAACTGCCGAAACGTCAAATGCGTCGCGCGTTGAATCTCCGAGCCGCGTTTGACGATGAACATCGGAACATCGAGGGCGTACTCGATGTATTCTCGGTACTCGAGCGCATCCGTAAAGGCGAACGCGGGGATACCAGAGCGATCCGGATCCATATGAAGCCACACATCCGCCCGCTCGCTCAAATAATCGCCCCGCTTTCCCTCTTTGAAGGGTGAGTTCGCAAACATCACCGAAAGGAGCGGTTGAACGCGGAGCGCGAGCTTGAGTTTCCGCATGGCGTCCTCCTCGCTCGCATAGTCGAGATTGGCCTGAACCGTCGAGGTGCGCTGCATCATATCGTGCGCGCGATGCCCTCTCGTCGGCAGATAATCGCGCATGATGGGATAACGAAGCTTGGGCACCCAAGGGAGCTCGGCGCGTGTGGCGAAGGGATGAAAGCCGAGCCCAAGAAAGACGATCCCAAGTTCCCTCCCGACAGCCTCGAGTTCTGCGCGATGCGTGCTGAACTCTTCCGCGGTGTCGTCGAGCGTTGCGAAGGGCGCACCCGAGATTTCGAACTGCCCGCCCGGTTCGAGCGTAATCGAAGCCTCGTCGCGCTTGAGCGCGAGGATGGGCCCGCCCGGATACTCGTTCGAAGGCTCCCAACCAAAACGCGCAGCGAGGAGCTTCAGCAGATCGACAATGCCATTCGGCTCATCGTAAAGAACCGGACCGCCATCGGGACGCACAGCGAACTTCTCGGACTCTGTCCCGATCCGAAATTTTGACGCGTCTTTCTCGGCCTCCCGAAAGGGCTGAGAGAGGGAGGCGAAATCAAGGGTCTTGGCGCGTTCCTGCATGGGCTCTGGCGATCCTTTAGCACGCGGAGGCGCTCGGCCCCATCCGAAGCGCTCCTAGCGAAGGATCACCTTCGCCCAAGCCCGCTTTCCCGCTTTGATGATGTATTCCCCTGGCGAAAGCGTCGCGCGCTCATCGGTATTTTTCTCTCCATCGATCTCGACGGCGCCCGCCTTGATGCGTCGGCGCGCCTCGCTCCCGCTTGGGACAAGCCCCGCGTCGGCAATTACCCGAAAGAGCGGCAACGATCCCTGCTCTCCAACGTCAGCCTCATAGAGCGGAAGATCTTCAGGGACCTCTCGCCTGCTGAACTGCGCCTCCCATTTGCGCTCAGCCTCGAGAGCCGCCTCTCGGCTGTGATAGCGCGAGACCAACTCGAGCGCGAGATCGGCCTTCGCGCGCTTGGGATGCAGCTCACCGCGCGCGACCTGCGCCTTCCGCGCCTTCAACTCGGAGTCATCCAGCGACGAGAGCAGCTCATAATAGCGCCACATCAGCTCGTCCGAGACGCTCATCAGTTTCCCGAACTGTGCCTCGGGCGGCTCATCCAGACCGACGTAGTTGTCGAGGCTCTTGCTCATCTTATCACCGACGAGCACGCCTCCCTCGACGCGCGCCGAGAGCCCTTCGAGGATCGGCGTCGTCATCACGCATTGCGGTCGAAGCCCGTACTCGCGCATCAAGTCGCGGCCCACCATCAGATTGAAGAGCTGATCGGTCCCGCCAAGCTCGACATCGGCCTTGAGGTGAATCGAATCGTACGCCTGCACGAGTGGATAGAGGAGCTCGTGGATCGAGATGCTCTGATTTTCGTTCCAGCGCTTCTTGAAATCGTCCCGCTCCATCATCCGCGCAAGGCGATACTTCCCCGCGAGGTGGATCACATCGGCAAGGTTAAGCGAAGACAGCCACGTCGAATTGTAGACGACGTGCGTCCGATCCGGGTCGAGGATCTTGAACGCCTGCTCGGCGTAGGTGCGCGCGCCTTCCCGAATTTCCTCCTCGGTCGGGACGCTGCGAGTGGCGCTCTTGCCGGAAGGATCGCCGATGCGCGCCGTGAAATCGCCCACGACAAAATAGATCTCGTGTCCGAGATCCTGGAAGGCGCGCATCTTCTGCAGGAGCACCGAATGGCCGAGGTGTAAATCTGGGCGCGTCGGATCAAACCCTGCCTTCACGCGTAGCGGCCGCCCCTCTTCAAGGCGTTTCAGCAGGTCCTCCTCGACCTGGAGATCGACCGTGCCCCTTCGGAGCGCTTCAAGCTGTTCTTTCGCGTTCACGCGCGTGAGCTTAGCTGTTTCCGCCCGACTCGCCATCACGACCGCCGCCGTTGACGAGCTCCTTCAGCTCTTTTCCGACCTTGAAAAACGGCAGACGCTTCGGCTCGACGTCAACCTCTTCGCCCGTGCGCGGGTTGCGCCCTTTATAGCCGCGGTATTCGCGAATCGAGAAGCTGCCGAAGCCGCGGATCTCGATGCCGTGCCCCTGACCGAGCGCGTCCGTCATTGAGTCGAAGATGCAATTGACAACTTGTTCGGCGCGATTCTTCGTGATCTTTGTGCGCTGCGCGACTCGCTCGATGAGTTCAGATTTAGTCATAGGACGAGGCAGATAAGCTGGCGTGAGTATATCGCTCATCATCCCCGGGTCAATCATTGAATTACGGCAGAACTTTCCACCCTGGCCGTTTCACGACGCACCCCATCGGCCAGAACACGCGGAATCCCGCCACAGAAGGCGCGCAATAAGTTAGAGTCCAAAGAGCGGGTGCGGAGACGTCGCGCGCTCGCGATCCCAAGCGGGCAGAGCCGCGTCTTATCGCGTCCCCAAGCGCGCATTACCGATATAGAAAACGACCATGGCGAATGACGATCGAAAGCTTCCTCCCCCTCGCGCACCCCGGCCGGCAGCTCCGCCTCGTCCGGCAGCAAAGACGCTGAGCGCACCGACGCCGCCAGCGCCCGCCAAGCCCCCTGCCCCGGCCAAACCGCCCGCCGCAGCCAAACCCGCCGCACCGCCGCGCCCGCTTTCGGTTTCCAAGCCCGCTGTGGCCAAACCTCCTACCCCGAAACCCCAAACGGCCGTGCCCAGACCGGCCATACCGAAACCCGTCGTCCCCTCGCCCGTGACGTCGACACCGGTCGAGCCCTCGCGAAGCTCCATCGTCGACGTACCCTCACTCGACGAGTTGCTCGAAGCGTCCACACCGCAAGCGGTGGAGGCTGCGCCGAACGAGACCCTGCCCGCGGCACCGCCACGTCCCGATCCGGTCGGTGATGCCGCACTCACGGGCTCGGTCGAAGAGCTCGCGGACGAACTCTCAATCGAAGACCTCGGCGAAGAGCTCGAACCCGAAATCGACGGAACGGATCTCTTCAGCGAGGAGGTCGACGACGAGGATGAAGATCTCTTCGCCGCGCCTACGCCTCCACCTCCCGCTGCGGCTCGGACCGAAATCGATCCGGCGCTCGCGTTCGAGATCGAGAAAGCCGCGCGCCTCGATCCGAAGGAGCTCGCGAAAGATCCTGAGTACGGCAATCTCGGCGGGGGATTTTCGCGCGCGACGAAGTTCGGCCTCCTCATCGGCGCCCTCGCCATCGCGCTCATCGCGAGCTGGGGCGTGTACACAAGCCGACGAGCCGCGGAAGAAGCCGAGCTCGTCGAGGCGATCGGGAGAATCCACGATCGCGAAGAGCTTCTTCGCGCCCTCCGCGAGACACTTCCCGAGATCACGAGCCCCGATCTCAAAGTCCGGCTCCTTCAGAACATCGGACATTTCCGCGACGAACGCGCTGTCCCCGCCATCATCGATGAGCTCGAAAACGGAGGCATCGTGCGGCGTCAAGCGGCCGCAGCGCTGGTTCAAATCGGCCGGCCTGCCGCCGACGCTGCGAAAGCGAAACTCCTCGAAGAGCTACCCAAGACCGATGCCCGAGATCGCGCTCAGGTGATCTGGGCGCTCGCCGTCCTCGAAGCACGCGAAGCATCGGATGAAATCCTCGAAGCCTTCCGAACCGGACTCATTGCGCGCATCGACGGCTACGATCCGCGCGTTGTTGCAAGGGCGATCGGCGTCGAACGCTTGATCTCAGACGAGCTGCTGATGCACGAAGAGGCGAGCGTCCGTGTGCTCACGGCTCACTCACTCGCCGAAGCGGGCGATCCGGCCGTCGTCGAGCCGCTCATTCGCTTGCTCGAATCGGAGATCGCTCGCGGAGACGAAGGGCGAAACGCCGAGGTGCTTCGCTCGGCCGCCGTTGGCCTTGGGCGCACGGCAGACGCACGCGCAGCGGGGCCTCTCTTTCGTGCGCTTGAATCCGGTGCCGGAAACCGTCGCGAACTCCTCGATGCCCTCTCCCGCTCGGTCGCAGGCCCTGCGCTCGCCGAGCTCCTCAAGCGCGCAACCTCCGAGCGCGATCGGCGCGATCTCACCCGTCTCGTCGCCGCAACGCATGACGCCCGGGTTGCCGACGCGCTGGCCGCGATGCTCGACGATAAAGACGAAGAGATCCGCCAGATCGCGCTCTATGGGCTTGCGGAGATTAACGATCCCCGCGCCCAGCCGCTTCTCCTCGACATCGCGCATGACTCCGATCACACCGAGGCGAGGAAGGCCCTCGAAGCGCTTCGACTCATCGCAACCAAAGAGGCCGTTCCTTCACTTCTCAAGCTCCTCAAGGATCGCCCCGGTCGCCGCGCCGATACGATGGCTGCGCTCGGCGCGACGCGTGATCCCGCTGCTGCGCGTGCACTGATGGCGGAGCTCGATAGCGACGATAGCGAAGTCGCCGCGATGGCCCTCGCGAATATCGGAGACGATGCGAGCTATCGCCGCCTCCGTGAGATCGCAGCTCGCCCGCGAGATTTGAAGCTCGGCGCCACGAACTTCAACGAGCGACGGTCCGCGAACGATAAGATCATCCGGAAGCGTCGCGGCGCGATTCGCGCCCTCGGCATCGCCGGTCGCACCGACGCGATCCCGCTGCTGATGCGCATCGTCGAAGACGGTGAGGACGATTACGAGCTTCGCACCTTCGCTGCCGAATCCATCGGCCAGCTCGCCGGCCCCGACGAGATGCGCGAGGTCCTCAAGAAGCTTTCGGGAAGCGAGATTACCCGCGCCTCGAAGGGCTATTACATCCAAGCCCTCTGGCAGAAGGCTCAGCCCACGCTCAACGAGACGCTCCTCAACCTCATCGGAAGCAACGAACCTACCGATCTTCGTCGAGCAGCCGCCATTGCGATCGGCTATGCGGCCGATCCATCGAATGACGCGCGCCTCCTCAACCTTCTCGCCAACGAGCGGACCGCCCCCCAGGCGGCCATCGCGTTGAGCATGAGCGGAGGCGAGAGCGCGACGCGGCGACTCATCGAACGCATGGGCGAAAGCACCGATCTTCGAGAGATCGTGAGCGATCCGTACACCTCGCGCGATCTCCGTTGGTTCGATACGCTGACGAAGACTATGTTCGAGGATGGCAGCATCTACCGCCGCCTCCGCACCGCGAACCAACTGAGGCTCGGCGACGGAAATCGAAGTTATGGCTTCGCTCACGCCAAACTCCTCGAGCTGCTCAAACGCCCGGGCGTTGGACCGAACGGGACGCATCCGCGCTTTGTCCGTGAGCAGCTCTGGGAGGCGCTCAACGGGGGCGACGCCGAAGTCCGCGCCATCGTCGCCTCGACCCTCCTTGAAATGGGCGAGCGCGGGCTGCTCCTTCGCGCTCGCGATGAGGGCGGCGTCGGCGGCGACGCGGCTCGCGCCGTGCTCGATCCCATCGTCATCCCGGATTGAGCCGCCCCCGGCGAAAGGAAATCGCCGAGAAAGACCGCAACTCGAGGCCGCGACGGGCATCACCCGGACGCGGCCTCTTTCAATGGATCGGGTTCAAGGTCGCGTTTGCTTTTTCGATGGCTCAACCGAGCGCGCCAGCGCCTGCGCAGCTACGCCGATCGCATGTCGACCCCTCAAGACAGCGTGCGCCTGAAAGAAGCCCTCGGCATCCTTTATCCCATCATCCAGGCGCCAATGGCGGGCGTGTCCACCCCCGAACTCGCGGGCGCCATCACGGCTTCGGGTGGCCTCGGCTCTCTCGCTTTCGGAGCCTGCACCGTCGAGCGCGCACGCGAGCAGTGGCGCAGAGCCCAGTCGATCGCGACCGAACCCTACAACATCAACGTCTTCGCACATGCGAAACCGACGCGCGACGCTGAACGCGAAAAGCGCTGGCTCGAGTACCTCAAACCGCTCTTTGACGAGCTCGATGAGGCGCTTCCCGAATCGCTCTCATCCCCCTCCCCTTCGATTACCGCAGATACCGAACGCTTCGAACTGCTCCTCGAATTCCGCCCCCTTGTCGTCAGCTTTCATTTTGGTCTTCCTCGCCCCGATCAGCTCAAAGTGCTCCACCGCGAAGGCATCCTCACCATGGCGAGCGCCACGAGCCTTGATGAAGCGAAGCGCATCGAAGAAGCGGGCATCGCATTCTGCATCGCGCAAGGCATCGAGGCAGGCGGTCATCGCGGAATCTTCGACCCGTCGATCAATGACGAACGACTACGCACAGAGGAGCTCCTCGAGCGGCTCCTTCCGGCGCTCTCGATCCCGATCGTTTCGGCCGGCGGCCTCATGAGCGGGGAACACATCGAGAGGCTTCTGACGCAGGGCGCAGCCGCAGTTCAGCTCGGCACTGCATTTCTTCTCGCCGCGGAGTCGGCGGCACCTCCTGCCTATCGCTCTCGCTTGATGAGCGACGACGTCCAGAAGACTCGGCTGCTTTCTGGAATCTCCGGTCGTCCTGCGCGCGGCCTTCCAAACCGAATCAGCGCGCATACTGAACTAAAGAAAGCCCCGCCCGCCCCCGACTATCCTGCGGCTTACGACGCAGCAAAACGCCTCATCGCCGCAGCGCACGCGAAGAATATCGGCGGCTTCGATGCGGCATGGGCCGGCGCTGGAACGCCTCTGCTCCGCAACCTTCTCCAAAAAGCTGCGCCTGACGGAAGCGCCGCCCCGAAGGCCCGAGACATCTTCGCGACGTTGCTCCAAGACGCGCACCTCAACGTCTAGCGAAAGGCCTTCGATCACCTCGGGCCCTCTTTGAGAGTGAGCTCCGCGCGCCTTGGGAATTTTTCGCCTTGACTAAGAGCCGATTTCCAATTGAACTATATTCAACAACACGACGGCGACCGATTTGCCGGCGTCGATCGCGAAAGTGAGGTCAACGTGCTGAATCAAGCCATGGGTATCTCTTTGCGCCTCCTCACAAAGGTCGCGGGATCGCCCCTCATCGAACGTTATGGACTGAACGAGCCGCTCAATCGTCTGCTCCGCCAGGGGACCGAGGTTGGCTTCGAGGCCGCGTCGAAGGCTGCCACGGCCTTCAAGAAGGTCGTCAAACAAGACAAGCCCGCGCGCGTTCCGACTGCGAGCGATAAACCGAAGCTCTTCGATCTCACGCCGACCGAAGAGCAGGAGATGATGAAGGAGACCTTCGAGCGTCTCGCCGAAGAGCTCATCCTCCCCGCGATCGAAAAGGCGGATGAAAATTGCGAAGCTCCGGATGAGGTGCTGAACGCCATCCATGAGATGGGTCTCGTCAGCCTCACGATCCCGGCCGAACTCGGCGGTGACTCAGAGACTCGGAGCCCGCTCACGAACCTCATCGCGCTTGAGGCGCTCGCGAAGGGCGATCTCGGCATGGCCCTCGCGGCCGCCGCGCCCCTCTCCGTCGCCGCCGCGCTCGTCGACTTCGGCACGGCCGACCAGCAGGGCAAATACCTCCCCGGACTCGCGGGCGAGGAGTTCGTCCCGGCCGCCATCGCGCTCATCGAGCCGCATCCGGGCTTCGATCCTTATCAGCTCCGCACGCGAGCGCACCGCAAGGGGAGCAGCTTTGTCCTCGAGGGGCGTAAGAGCTTTGTCCCGCTCGCCGCTCGCGCGCAGCTCTTCCTCGTCGCAGCCGATGTTCCTGGCGCCGGCCCGCGTCTATTCCTTGTCGAATCGGGCACACCTGGGCTCGAGGTCCGCAACTCACCCTCGATGGGTGCGCGCGCGGCCGAGCTCGGCGAGATCAAGCTGAACTCGGTCGAGATCGACGAGAGCGCGCTTCTTGGCGGAGACGCTGGCGCCGACTACAACCTCTTCATCGCGCGCGGACGCACCGCCATCTCGGCGCTCGCTGTCGGTCAATCGCAGGCCGTCCTCGACTATGTGATCCCCTACGCCAACGAGCGCGAGGCCTTCGGTGAGCCCATCAGCCACCGCCAAGCCGTCGCCTTCACCATCGCCGACATCGCCATCGAGGTCGAGTCGATGCGCGTGCTCATGCTCCGCGCCGGCGCCCGCACCGAATATGGCGAGGACATCGTCCGCGAAGCCCACCTTGCCTATCTCCTCGCCGCCCAAAAGTCGATGCAGATCGGCTCTCACGGCGTGCAGCTCCTCGGCGGTCACGGATTCGTCAAAGACCATCCCGTCGAGCGCTTCTACCGCAACCTCCGGGCCGTCGGCATCGCCGATGGGGGCCTCTATCTCTGAGAGAAGGTGAACCATGATCTGGCTTGAAATTCCGAAGAGCTTGAAGCCCCTTGCTGATATGGCTCAGCAGGTCGGCGCCAACGTCTTCCGCCCCATCTCGCGTAAGTATGACGCGGCCGAGCACGCCTATCCCAAGGAGCTCGACGCCCTCGCCTCGCTGATGAACGGGATGAACGCTGCGGGCAGTGGCGCCGGAGCCGGCGCCGCGGCTGGCGCGAAGGACAAGAAGGCGAAGAAGGAACGCGATCCGAACGAGATCATCAATGGTGCGAACCTCGCGACCATCCTCGGAGTCGAGCAGCTCTGCTGGGGCGATGTCGGCCTGATGCTCTCGATCCCGGGTCAGGGCCTTGGCAATGCCGCCATCGCTGCGGTCGCAACGCCCGAGCAGCTCGAGCGTTTCGGCGATAAATGGGCCGCGATGGCGATCACGGAACCCTCGGCGGGATCCGACTCGGCGGCGATCCAGACCACTGCGCGTCTCGATGGCGATGAGTGGGTGATCAACGGCGAAAAGATCTTCGTTACCGCTGGCGAGCGGGCCGATGCCGTCGTCGTCTGGGCGACGCTCGACCGGAACCTTGGACGCGCCGCCATCAAATCCTTCGTCGTCGAGAAGGGGACTCCGGGCATGGAGCTCATCCGCCTCGATAAGAAGATGGGCATCCGCGCGAGCGACACCGCCGTCCTCAGCTTTAGCGACTGCCGCATCCCGAAGGAGAATATCCTCGGAAGCCCGGAAATCGACACGAAGAAGGGCTTCGCGGGGGTCATGCAGACCTTCGATAATACCCGCCCGATGGTCGCCGCGATGGCGATCGGCGTGGGCCGCGCCGCGCTTGAGCATACGCGCACGCTCCTCGCCAAGGAGGGCATCGAGGTCCGCTACGATCAGGGCGTGAAGAGCGGCTCCGCCATCGAGGCCGAGCTTCGCCGCATGGAGGCCGAGCTCGAGGCCGCGCGTCTTCTCACATTGAAGGCGGCTTGGATGGCCGACAACCGTCGCCCCAACTCGGTCGAGGCCTCGATGTCGAAGGCGAAGGCCGGACGCACGGGCACCGAGATCGCGCTCCGCTGCGTCGAGCTCTGCGGCGCCGCCGGCTACTCCGAGGACGATCTCCTTGAGAAGTGGGCTCGAGACGCGAAGATCCTCGATATCTTCGAGGGGACGCAGCAGATCCAGCTCCTCATCATCGCGCGCCGCCTGCTCGGCCTCACGTCCGCGCAGCTCCGCTAGTCCACAAGCGGCAATACCCAATGCGGCGTCCTTCGGGCCTCAATGCGAGCGCTCTAGGGGCGCCGCTTTCGTTTCCTCTACCGAACGCCAATCGGCTAGTCTTTAGGAATCGAGATGACCTCCCCCCAGCGAATCGACCTCTCCGCGCCCAGCATCAGCGTCCCTCTCTTCGTTTACGAACCCAAGGGCGCAGCTCAAGCGAACCTCATCATCCTCCCCGCTCTCGGAGTTCCGGCGCGCTTTTATTCAAAGCTCGCCGAAGCAGCAGCGAACGCGGGCTTCCGCGCCGTCCTCGTCGAGCAGCGCGGGCATGGAGAGAGCCCAATCCGCCCCAGCCGCCGATACAACTGGGGCTTCAAAGAGGCCGTGAGCGACGATCTCCCCGCCGTCATCGAGTGGGTGCGCGAGCGCGATCAGACCATCCCGCTCTATCTTTCGGGCCATAGCCTCGGCGGACATTATGCGGCGATGATCGCGGGACTCCGGCCCGAAGCGGCCGACGGCATCATCCTCATCGCATGCGCGAGCCCCTATATCGAAGCCTATGCGGGCCGCACCAAGCTCAGCCTCCGCTTCCTTCATCTCGCCATCCCGGCCGCAGCGGTCGCCCTCGGAGTGTACCCTGGCGATCGCATCGGCTTCGGTGGACGCGAGGCGCGCGGCGTCATGGCCGATTGGCTCAGCCTCTCAAAGACCAACCGCTACGGCGGCCGCGGCCTCCCGAAAGACATCGACGAGCGCATCGCCGATTATCATGGCGCGCTCCTCGTGCTGAAGATGGCCCGCGATCCCTTCGCGCCCGAGGCGGGCGTCCGCGCCGTCGTCGATAAATTCACGAGTGCGCGCATCGCCGAAAAGAAGCTCACCGAGACAGACATCGGCGATCACGCGGACCATTTTCGATGGGCCAAGACCCCGCTCGCGACCGTGCGCGAGATCCTCGCCTTTCATGAAGACGTGAAGATGTCGCGTTTTGAGGCGTAGGCGCGCGGCGAGATAAGCTCAGCGGCATGATCCATCATTCCTCCTCGCCCGGAGACTCGTTCCGTGGGTAGGGATAATGGATCACAGCGCAGCGCGTCGCGTGGAATTCGAAATGCGTCGGCGTCTGCCTCATTGCCTCCATATGGTCCCCAAAATGGCCCATCAGCTCCTCGGGGCAGCTCACGCGGAGCGTCACCGAAGAATTTTCATCATAATGCGAGCCTACCTTCCGCGCCTCATCACTTCGCTCAAGATGCACAAGCT
>JAAZAH010000226.1 GCA_012514415.1 Sandaracinaceae bacterium | reverse complement strand
GATCGCGAGAGCCATCAGCGCGATCTCTTCGAAGCAATCGAAGCGCATGAATATCCGAGATGGACGCTCTACGTCCAAGTGATGCCCGAAGAGGATGCCGAGAAACTCCCCTATCATCCCTTTGACCTCACCAAGGTTTGGTTCCATTCCGACTATCCCCTGATCGAGGTCGGCGTGATGGAGCTCAACCGAAATCCCGACAATTTCTTCCTCGACGTGGAACAGAGCGCGTTCAATCCCGCCCACCTTGTGCCAGGGATCGGCGCATCACCCGATAAAATGTTGCAAGCCCGGCTCTTTGCCTATGGAGACGCGCAGCGCTACCGACTCGGGGTCAACCATCACCTCATCCCCGTGAACCGCCCTCGAAACGCGGTGAATTCAAACCACCGTGACGGCCTGATGCGCGTCGACGCCAACTACGGCGGAGTGCTGCACTACGAGCCCAATAGCTACGGAGTCTGGGATGAGCAGCCGGCCTTCAAAGAGCCGCCACTCAAGATTCGGGGTGATGCCGATCACTTCGATTTTCGCGAGGATGACGCCGACTATTACGATCAGCCCGGCCGGCTCTTTCGCCTCATGAGCGCTCGAGAGAAGCAGGCGCTCTTCGAGAACACGGCAAGGGCGATTCACGGCGCACCCGATTTCATCAAGCGTCGACACATCGCCAATTGCACGAAAGCCGATCCCGAATACGGGCGCGGAGTAGCCGAGGCGATTGGTCTCCCGGCGCACTAGGCGGGAACCGCGTGAAGAACCACGACGGCAAGCGGCTCACATCCGCCGCGCCGCCTTTAATGCGCCGTCCTCAAAGCGCGCCTAATGCAGTCGCTCGCGCATCCAAAGCTGCGCATTTTCGATGAGACGCGGACCAATCTCTTTGAGCGGCCGGATCTCATCGAAGGCGTGAACGCGTTCGACGGCCGAGGGCATCCCGTAGATCACCGCAGTCTCTGGCGATTCGATGAGCACCTTCGCTCCTCGCTTTTTGAGCGCCTCCGCGCCCCGCGCGCCGTCGTCTCCCATGCCCGTAAGGACCGCACCGATCACGCGTTCTCCCATGGCCTCCGCCGCGCTTTCGAAAAGCCGATCAACCGAAGGCAGGTAGCGGTCATCGGGTCGCGCCGAGACGACGTGGGCGAGAAGACGATCCCCATCGCGCTCGACGACGAGCGAACGCCCCCCGGGACAGACGAGGCCCATTCCTGCTCGAAGCTCCACCGTCCCGGCCGCCTCTCGAACATGAATGCCCCCCAATCGGTCAAGGCGCTCTGCGAAGGTGGTGGTGAACTTCTCGGGCATATGCTGCGCCACAAGAACGCAGGCGGGAAGATGCGGAGGAAACGAGCGAAAAACCTCGACGAGCGCGGAAGGCCCGCCCGTCGATGCGCCGATGACGATGAGTGAATCCGGCGCACCCCTCTCGATCGGTGGCGCGCTCGGGGAACGAAAGGCGCCACTTCTCGAACCGATTCCCTTCGGGCCGAGGCTCGAGCGGCGAATCTTCTTTGTCAGGTCAACAATTCGCCTCAGTTCGTCCTCAATCGAGCGGAGATCGCTTGTGACGATCCGCGCAGGCTTCGCGATGAAATCAACGGCGCCGAGCTCGAGCGCCTTGAAGACGTTCTCCTTATTGGCATAACCGCTGATGACGATGACGGGCGTCGGGCGCGTGGCCATCAACAGCCGGAGAAAGGTGAACCCGTCCATTCGCGGCATCTCGAGATCGAGCGTGACCAAATCCGGCTCGATCTCCTCGATCAACCTCAAGGCATCGTTGCCATCGACGGCCTTCCCTACGACCTCGACGCCCTCAAAGGAATCGAGCATCTCGCTGATCGTCCGGCGATTGTACGCCGAATCATCGACCACGAGTACGCGGAGCGTGCCCATCGATTCTATCCTCTCTTCCAAACGCCTCCGGATCGGGCTTTCGATACGCGAGATCCGTGCTCAGATGCGCGAGCTCAAACGAGGTCGATAAATTCAGGAGCGACTCACTGTGTCCGAGGAATAGATAGCCTCCACGTTCGAGCCGGTGAAAGAAGGTCTCGACCACCTTCTTGCGCGAAAGATCGTCGAAATAAATGAGAACGTTTCGGCAGAAGACCGCATGGACCTTCCCGACGATCGCCGTCCGTCCGTGATTCAGCAGGTTGATGTGCCCGAAATGGCACATCGAGCGGATGCGCGGATGCACCTGACGCCCCTCGGGGGTGTCCACGAAGTACTCATCATAGCCGGGCGGCATCGCGCGGAAGCTGGAGGGTCGATAGACCGCAGCGCGCGCCTTCTGAAGAACGCGACGACTGATATCGTTCCCGAAGATCTTCACGTCGAAGTCGTGCAAGAGCCCCGAGCGATCGATGAGCATTCCGAGCGTATAGACCTCTTCGCCGCTCGAGCAACCGGCGCTCCAGATCGAGAGGTGACGCTCACCTCGCCTTAGCGCGCGTTGATGCAGCTCGGGGAGGACTTCGGAAGCGAAGGCCTTCAGCTGGTATTCCTCGCGGAAGAAATAGGTCTCATTCGTCGTGAGGGCCTCGGCCGCATGTTCGAGCTCCGTTTCGCTATCGGGATGGAAGCGGAGATAGTCATGGTATTCCTCGAAACTCTCGAGACCGAGCATCTCGAGACGCTCCCGAAGGCGGCGCTGCGCGATAAAGCGCGCATCATCCGAGTAGTGGATGCCGCAGAACGCGTTGACGAGATCGCGGATCGCGCGGAATTCCTCGAGTTCGAGCTTCGGGCCGCGATCGAAGAATACGCTCATGCGCTCTCTCCGTGCGCCCGGATGGCGCGATCGATCTCGGCCCGCACCTCGGTGTCGTCTTCGCGAGCGCGGTGCTCGCGGATCAACGTCGCGAGCGCGGGTTCATCGCGGGTGGAAAGAAGACGGATTGCAAAGCGACGAATCGACGGCGAGGGATGTTCGAGCCCGATCGCGATCATCGATGCATCTTCATCCGAAAGTGTGTGAAGCGCTTGGCGCGCAACCTCCTCGTCCGGATGAAGCAGCGCGGGTCGAACCATCGAGTAGAGATCGTCGCAGTCGAAGCGACGCGCTGCGTCAAGCGCCGCGATCGCGACTTGCGGCTCGGCATGGGCGATCAGCTCTCGAAGCGGACCAATGGCTCGCGGGTCGAGGCTCTGCCCAAGCGCGCGTGCGATGGAGGCGAGGAGAAGCGGCTCATCGGTCTCGAGCGAACGGAGAAGAGCTTCGACCCCGATCGCTTCTCCCTCGGGCGAACGAAGTGAACCGAGCGCGCGCGCCGCCGTCGAGCGCACGTCGATCTCATCGTCCATGAGCGCGAATTGGATCTCGTCCGCCGCCTTTCGCCCACCGATCTTGGCGAGGGCATTGACGGCGGCGCGCCGCACCCGCGGATGAGTGGAGCGGAGGGCAAACGACAGTCGTTCAAAGGCCGCTTCTCCTTCGACATGCGCGAGCGCGTCGAGAAGCGCGTGTGCGCGCTCTCCATCAAGGGGAATCGTCTCGGCAAATCCGCGCAGCTCATCCGGCGTCTCTCTCGCCAGGCGATCGAGCGCGGCGCCACCAAGGAGTGCCAGCTCCTCATCCGAGCTTAGGATGATCGAGACGAGCCGGTTCGCATCTTCGGGACGAGCCCAAGTCGCCATTGCCCGAAGCGCCGCCCGCCGGACAAGCGGCTCTTCATCGTCGAGCGCTCCGTGGAGCAGTTCACGCAGCCGCTCGACGGTCTCGCCTTGATCCTTGGCATGGATCTCGATGAGCGTCGAAAGCAACTCGATGCAGGCAGCGCGGATAAGCCCGCTCGTCTTCGCGTTCACATCGAAGAGCGCCGGGATGAGCCCGGGGCCCCACGTCTCGATGGCTTCAAGTGCCGCCGGCGAAAGCAACCCCTCTCCGGCAAGGCCGAGCATCGCCGGGATGGAAGGCGTATCCTCACTCAAGGCGAGAAGGTGCGCGCTCGCTTGTCGCGTTTTCAGATCGCCCTCGACAAGGGTCGCGCGGAGTCGCGAGCGGACCGACGCCTCAAGGCTTTTCAGTCGCTCCCGAAGCTTTTCCTCGAGACCTCCGCTCATCTCCGAGAGCGTGAGGATGGCGGGAATCGCCGATGAAAAGAGCGCCTCCGATCGATCGCCGAGGGCCTCGACGAGAGGATCGATGGCGCGCGCGTCGCCCGTTGCGCCGAGAAGGCCGAGCGCTGCTCGAAGAACGAAGCGATCGTGAAGGAGTGGCTCGAGCTCATCGAAGCTCAGCGTCGCCCTCAACCGCTCGAGTCCTTCGAGCGCTGCCATCCTTTGGAAAGGATCTTCGTGACGAAGATGCGCTCGAAGCGCGCGCTCGGCATCGGGCCCGCCGATCTGTGAGAGCGCGTCGAGAGCAGCCGCCGTCGTATTCGGATCCGCCCCTTCGACTGCACGAATGAGTGCGGGGACGGCCGCCAGCTCTCCAAGTTCACCAAGCGCTTCCACGAGGAATTTCTGCGCTGAAGCCGGCACCCAATCCATCGCCGCCAAGAGCGGCTCCAGGGTGCTCTTACCGATCTTCGCAAGCGCCTCGATCGAAGAGTTCCGGAGACCTACATTTTCGCGCTGGACCACGCCTTCAATGAGAAGATCAAAAAGCGCCTCGCCAAGCTCGGTGCAGCGCGCCGCCGACGCCACCGCCTCTTTGCGCACGCGCCAATCCTCGTCTCCGAGTCCTGCGCGTAGCCGCATCAGGATCTCCTCGGCGCCCGCCCCCTCTTCTTCCGGCGAGAGCGACTTCAGGGAGAGCCGCCTCTCTTCCGTATCCTGCGCGCTCACTCCCCCTCCATGATTCCCGGGCTGGTGGCAAATCTGAGATCGGCGCCTTCGATGTCCAGTTCCATCGCGGGCGCCGCGACGCGTTCGACGTCGAGCAAAAAGACGAGGCGATCGTCGACGCGATGGACCGCTTCGATGCCTCGGATATCGTCACCCTTCCCAAGGAGCGGCGCACCTCGCCTCGACTCGGCGTCGGTCCCAAACACCTCCGTCACCGAATCGACCACAAGCCCCACGGTCCTCTCGCTCGTGCGCACGAGGATCCATTTCGTGCGGCGATCGACCGGGCGCGGGCTCAGCCCGAACCGCCTCCGCAGATCGACGACAGGGACCACGTCGCCGCGATGGTCCGCGACGCCGATCACCACCTCCGGCGCATGTGGGAGCTGTACCAGCGGCAGAGGATTGATGATCTCTGAGACCACCCCAATATCGACCGCATAATACACCTCGCCTACAATGAAGCCGACAAGGCTTTTCGAGAAATCCGAGCGAGCGCGCGAACGAGAGAGAGTGCTCCGCATTTCAGTTTCTCCTGAGCAGCGCGATGGGATCGAGCAGGATGAGGAGCGTCTCGGAGCCTTCTCCGCCCGGGCGCCCGATGCCGACAAAATGATCCGAGACGTCGCTCCCCATCACGGAGGAGAGCTCGATCTCGTCGGGATGAAGCCGGTAGACCTGATGAACCAAATCGACCAACACCCCGATCACCTCATCTCCGCGATCGACGAGGAGGATGCGCGTGTCTTTGGTCAGAGGGCCCTCTTCGAGATGAAGCCTTCGTCGGAGGTCGATCACGGTCGTGATCCTCCCGCGTACGCTGATGATGCCGAGGATGTCGTACTCGGCGCGCGGGATCTCGGTGATCGGCGGCGCCTTCAGGATCTCTCGAATCGAAGGAAGGGGAAGCGCATAGCTCTCGCCAGCGAGGGAGAACGCCAAGAACTCATGAGCGGTCCGGACGATCTCGCTCGCATCGGTTTGGTGGATGGCCAGCTTCGCCTCGCTCATACGCCACCTCCCGCCCGCAAACGCGCTCGATCCATCTGCATCCCGCTCTCCTCGACCAAGGAGGGGACGTCGATGACGAGAGCGACCCTTTGATCACCGAGATCGGTCGCTCCAGCGAAGCCTTTCACTTTTTGAAGGCTCGGGCCGAACGATTTGATGACGATGTCTTGTTGACCATCGAGTTCGTCGACGAGGAAGCCGACGCGCCGCGATCCGATTTCGGCGACCACGACGAATTGCCGCTCGGGAGGCGGTGCATCGGCGATCCCAAAAAACTCGCGTAGCCGGCAAAGCGGCAAAGACGAGCCGCGAAGTGTGAGCATCTCCCTCGCCTCGACCATGCGAATCTCGGACTCCTCGAAAACAAGCGCCTCGCGCACGCTGGTGATGGGGATCGCAAATTCTCGTCCCGCCACGCGAACCAAAAGAGCGCTGATCATCGCGAGCGTCACAGGGAGCGTGATCGTGAACTTCGTCCCAATCCCGGGCTCGCTATCGACATCGATGATGCCGCCGAGGCGCGCGATATTGGTCTTGACGACGTCCATCCCTACGCCGCGTCCGCTCAGATCGGAGACGGAAGACTTCGTCGAGAAGCCTGCCGTGAAGATGAGGTTGTAGATCTCCTCACGGCTCAGCTCGGCGGCCGCATCGCGCGTAATCACCCCTCGTTCGATGCCGACGCGAAGGATGGCCTCGTGGTCGATCCCCCCGCCATCGTCCTCGACCTCGATCACCACGTGTTTCCCGCGTTGATACGCGCTTAATGCGAGGGTGCCGGTCGGCTTTTTCCCCGCCATATCGCGCTGCTTCGGCGGCTCGATGCCGTGATCAATCGCATTGCGAATGATGTGCATCAGCGGATCGCTCAGCTCCTCGACGATGAGCTTATCCACCTCGGTATCCTTGCCGCTTACGACAAGGCGCACTTCCTTACCGTGTTCACGGGCCGCCTGCCGCACGATCCGCGCGAGCTTATCGAAGACCTGACCGAGCGGCACCATCCGGACATCGAGGATACCGTTCTGAAGCTCGAGAAGGTTGCGTTCAAACCCACGGTTGATCCGATGAAGCTCGATCGAAAGTTCACGCATCGCGCTCTCGCTCCGGAAACGCTCCGAGATGCGGAAAATCGCGCTTCGGATGATCGCGAGCTCACCCACGACATTCATCAAATGATCGAGCTTGTCGATCTCGACGCGGACGGTGTTCGATACCGAACGGACCGAGAGCGGATCGGCTTGGTTCGCCCCGCTCAGTTGCGCCGCGCTCGGGGGGGCGTGCGTGAGCGAACTGGGCGCGGCCTCTGCCGCTGCGATGAGATCGGTGAGATCGGTGGTCTGCGGCTCCTCCACCGGGCCCAGACTCATCGGCCCACCATCGCGCCGTTTGACTTCTTCGACGCGCGTTCCTTCAAAAGGAATGGCGGCCTCGAGCACCTCTTTATCGCTCGTGCTCGCGATGAGCACGACGAGCTCGATATGCTCCGCATCGCCTCCATCCATGCTGGGGAGGTAGGTGATGATCTCGGCGAGGCTTCGAAGCTTCTCTTTGAGGGACTCGAGAGATTCATCGATCGAAAGGAGCGGGAGCCGCAGTCCCACTCGAAAAATCGTCACGCCCTGCTCTACATTCGCCCGCAGGCGGTGCTCCTCGTACTCCGTAAGGACGCTGAGCATCGCTTCTTCGAGATCGAGCGCGCGCAGAGGATCCTCCGTCGCGCCTCCATCCTGGACACCGAGGCTCTGACCGATGCGCTGAGCAAACGCGTCGAGGTCGATGCCGGCTTCGGATTCTTCCTCGCTTTGAAGAAGCCGCTGAAAATGCTCGACGCCCTCGAAGAGCACGTCGAGGACCTCGGCGGTAAGGGCGACCTTTTCGAGACGGAGCTGGTCGAGGAGATCCTCGAGGCTATGCGCGATCGCACCGATGGTGGGATGGCCAAACATCCCCGCGATCCCCTTGAGCGTATGCACGCTGCGAAAAAGATCGTTGATCTGCTCAGCGCTCGTCGTCCCTTCCTTCTCGGCCTGATCGAGCACGAGGAGGTCTCGCGAGAGCGCCTCGACGATCTCCTGCGCCTCGGCAAGAAATTCGTCTCGAAGACCGCTGTCGTCATCCCGAGCCATCGCTCAGGCCTCCTTCGTCTTTGCCACTTGCATCGCCTTTGCCCGTCTTCGAGACAAGCTCGGCGACTTTCGCCCGGAGGGCTTCCGCGGTGAAGGGCTTACTGAGATAATCATTCGCCCCAAGCGACAGACCGCGCTCTCGATCCGCGCTCGCGGCCTCGGTCGAGATCATCAAGATCTTGGTGCCGCGATGCGCCTCGCTCTTTCGCATGAAGGCGACGAGCTCGAGCCCGTTGATGTCCGGCATGTTCACGTCGACGATCGCAAGATCGAAGCGCTCGCGCGGCAAAATGCGGAGCGCCTCGAAGCCGCTTGCCGCCTCGTTCACCTCGGCTTCCAATCCTTCTTCGAGAGCCGCGCGGACAAAAGCCCGCATCGCGTTGCTGTCTTCGACGATGAGTATGCGCATCGAGTCCCTTGGAGCTCCTCCATTCACAAAACCGGCGGATGGGCATCGAGTTTACCCGAAGAGACCGAAAGAATCGATTCTTCGTCCAATTTTACTTCAGAGGGATGGCTCAGCTGAATTGTGCCTCAAAAAACGCATCGAGCGAGCGCTTAATCTGCGCCCGTTCCTCTTCGTCGAGAGCGACCGATGGAGCTTCGTTCGCGTAGAGTGCCTCGCGCATAAATTGCCTGGCGCGCGGACTCAACAGAAAGGGTCCCCCCCCATGAAGCCTTGAGACAACGCCACCGCGGCGAGGATCGAAATAAGCGGGCCGGTCTTCGGGGGCGAGCGTCGAGGACTCGACGCATCGATCGAGCACGGGCGCATGGCCTGCACGCTCGACAAAGAATAGACGGAAGGCGTCAACCTCGAGCGCCTCGTCGTCGCGCGATAGCCGCTCGAAGGCGCGAAGCACGCGATCAAAAAGCTCTGGATCGGCATCCCCTTCCTCGAGATGACGGTCGAGAATTCCAAGGATCGCCCCCGCCGCTTCAAGACGTTTCAGTTTGCCTCGGAGGGCGAGGAAGGCATCGCTCAGCGTCGATTCTTCAAGACGATGGAGCGAGGCGGACTCCCGAATGCGGATCGTCATCTGAGCGCGCTGCATCGGATCGAGCCCGCCCATAAAGCGCTTGCGGCTCTTTCTCGCATTCGCTGCGATCACGCGAAGCTTGCCCGCCTCACGCGTGTAGAGCGAAAGGATCAGATCGGCGCCCCTGTATTCGAAGCGCCGAAGGATGAGCGCGTCGAAGCCGCGAGCGCTCAATCAGCTCCTTGGCGCAGAGAGGCGCTCGTTCAGGGCGAAAGTCACCGCAGCCGGAGCCTCAAGCTCGATGAGGGAGCGCTCGGGCGTGAGGCCGGCAGCGGGCGAATCGACGCGACTTAGCTCCATCGGGATGTCGCGATGCCGAGGTCGAAGCACGACCGAGAGCGCGAGCGTAAAGAGGACCAGGAGGACGACGACGGCAAAGGTGACCCCGTAGCGGCGGCCCTTCTCGGGCGGCTCGATGGCCGGAATGGGGAGCGGAGCCTCGGACGAGGGATAAAGGGCGCCGTAACGTGCGAGCACCGCGCTATCGTCCATCCCGAGCGCGCGGGCGTAGGAGCGGAGAAAGCCGCGAACGAAGACATCGCCCGGAAGCTCATCGAAGCGATCGGCTTCGAGCTCAAGGAGGATGCGGATGGGGATGCGCGTCGTCTGCGCCAGCTCCTCGATCGAGATCTGGCGGCGCTCCCTTTCACTTCTCAAATATTGCCCTATCGAATCCATCGTCGCCCAACGCCCCGTCAATTGACCGCGTCCAAAAATTCCTGACACACGCGCCCATGGCTCGTATGCGTGCCGAGCTCGACACAGCGCGTGAAGTCGCCCAGCGCCTCTTCGGGCCGACCAAGCCTCGCCCGCACCTCACCTCGGAGGCGATATGCGCCCTGGAGCCAAGGATTGTTCGTGCACGACTCATCCGCTGTCGTGGCGCGGATCAGCGCTTCCTCGGCCTGTTCAAGCTCGCCCTTTGTGAAATACGCCCTCCCGAGCCGCTCGTAGCCCACGCAAAAGCGCGGCTGAAGCGAGATCGCCTGAAGCAGGCTTTGAATGGCATCGTCGACCTCACCCGCGGAAAGTTGCGCGAGGCCAAGGTTTCCCCAAGCGAGATGGGGGGTCGTGTTCATGTCGTCCGACGCCGAGCGCCGAAGCACTTCCATCGCCTCGTCGTACTCACCCAGCTCGATGAGCACCACGCCGAGCATGTTGTGCCCTTCAGCCAAGACCGCTCCCGTCCGTTCGTATTTCACAAGGGAGGCGATGCCTGCACGAAAACGTTCCGCTGAATCCTTAAGGAGTCTTTGCCGTTCATCGAGGGAGACCGCACGATGTGAGGCCTCATAACGCATCCAGCCGAGCAGAAAGAGCGCGTCCGCATTTTCGGGATCGAGCGCGAGGGCCTGCTCGAGACGCTCGAGGGCCGCGGGGATCTTCCCCTCTTCTCTTAAACTCGCCGCTAGATGAGTTTCCCGCATGGATTGCTCGAGATCGGCCTCGGAAGGCCCGCGATGCCCGCACCCCACAGCGCTAAGCATCAGAAGAAAAACCCCAACCGTACGTAGGATCGGGAAGCGCATGCTCCCGCCCCGGCGATGGCTCGCTAGCGGGTGCATTGCGGCGTTTTTACCGAGGAATCTCGTCGAGGTCAAGGGCACTGTCCGTAGTTGTCAGGCAGAATGAGGCTCGGACCAGTCTTAAGTTCTGGCCGTTTGGGAGATCGGAAAGGATGAAAAATTCTCCGCCGTCGGAAAGCTCCAGCCTGCCCCGCTCCCGTGAGCGAGGGCGCTCGTCGGAAGAAGCTGTGTGATCTCACGGACCTTTGAAGATCACGCTCGGCATCAGACCGCGGCAGTTCGGAAGTCCGACCATAACATAAGTTTCGTCTTTAAAGATCCGATTATTTCAGAATTCGCCTGCGAAATGGCAGGCCGCCTTCCGTTTGGGGACCACCGTCCGCAGAGGCGGCTCATCCCGATCACAGATTCCCTTTCGGGCGATGGGGCAACGTGGGTGAAACGCGCACCCTGAGGGGGGGTCGAGGGGGCTCGGCAAATCGCCGTGCAAAATCAGCCGCTTCTTCTCGCGTCGGGGATCGGGGCTCGGGGCCGCGCTCATCAAAGCCTTCGTGTAGGGGTGCAGGGGCGCTTCGTAGAGCTCCCGCGCAGGTCCCTCCTCGACGACCCGACCGAGGTACATCACGGCCACGCGATGGCTCAGGTATTCGACGATGGAGAGGTCATGCGCGATGAAGAGATACGTGAGCCCGAGATCGTCTTGGAGGTCGCGAAGAAGGTTGACGATCTGCGCCTGAATCGACACGTCGAGCGCGCTGATCGGCTCATCGGCGACAATGAAGCTCGGCGAGAGCGCGATGGCGCGTGCGATGCCGATCCGCTGCTTTTGCCCGCCGGAAAACTCATGTGGATAGCGGTCGAGCTGATCGGGGCGAAGGCCCACGCGTTTCATCAACGCCTCGACTCGATCGTCGAGCTCGCTCTTGGACTCTGCGATCCCATGCACCTTGAGCGGCTCTTCAAGAATCGACCGGATCGTCATGCGCGGGTTGAGTGAACCGTGCGGATCTTGGAAAATGATCTGCATCTCACGGCGGAGGGGCCTCAGTTCGCGCTTACTGAGTGTTGTGATCTCTTTTCCTCGGAAGAAAACTCGCCCAGAAGACGGCTCGTGAAGCCTCAAAATCGCGCGGCCGAGCGTGCTCTTTCCACAACCGCTCTCGCCAACGAGCCCAAGCGTCTCTCCCTCTTCGACGTGGATCGAGATGTCGCGAACGGCGTGGACGTAGCGCTTCGGGCGCCCCAAAACGTCGCGCCGGGCGACAAAGCTCTTGGTGAGGTGCTCGGTCTTGAGAAGCGGTTCGTGGCTCATTGGAGCTCCGACTCTTGGGGGAAATGACAGCGGAAGCGCGCGCCACCCGAGCGAGATTCTTCGGGATCGACGTCGCGGCATACGTCCTGGGCGTACGCGCAGCGGGGCGCGAACGCGCACCCCGTTGGGAGCGAGCGAAGATCGGGGACAACCCCCGGAATCGTCGGAAGGCGCGGCTTTGTGAGGTTGTCTCTAAAGCTGGGAAGGCTCGCGAGCAGTCCGCGCGTGTATGGATGTCGCGGGCGCTCAAGGAGCTCACGAATGGGCGCGTGCTCGACGATCTTTCCGGCGTACATCACGGCGACCTCGTCTGCGATATCGGCGACGACCCCGAGATCGTGTGTGATGAGAATGATGCTCATGCCGAGCTCACCCTTGAGCTCACGGAGGAGATCAAGGATCTGCGCTTGAATGGTCATATCGAGCGCGGTTGTCGGTTCATCGGCGATGAGAAGTCGCGGCCCGGCGGCGAGCGCGATGGCGATCATCACCCGCTGCCTCATTCCGCCACTGAGCTCGTGCGGAAAGGCGCGGGCGCGCTCGCGGGGATCGGGAATGCCGACGCGCTCAAGAAGCCGAATCGCCTCCTCAAGTGCCTCTTTCCGCACAAGCTTTCGGTGCGCGCGGATCGCTTCGACGATCTGATCGCCAACCCGAAAAACGGGATTGAGCGAGCTCATCGGCTCTTGGAAGATCATGCCCAACTCGCCACCGCGGATGGAACGCATTTCCCGCTCGCTCAGCTTGAAGAGATCACGCCCTTCGTAGAGAGCGCTTCCGGACTCGACCTTCGCCGTCGTGCCGTGAAGGAGGCGCATCACGGCAAGCGAGCTGACGCTCTTGCCAGAGCCGCTCTCACCCACGATCCCGAGCACCTTTCCCCGCCCAACCTCGAAGGAGACGCCGCGAAGCGCAGGGGTGCGCGTCCCCTCGATAGAGAAGGAGAGACGGAGATCGCTGACCTTAAGGAGGGCGTCGCTCATGAGGAGGTCCTTATCATCGGGCGGAGGGACGTGGGGTCAAGTCGGGGGCCACGTCGAACCCTAGTCGAACTCTAGCGAGGTTTCCTCGGCGGATCACTCTCCGTCACGCTCCGCGTCGGCGGCAGGGGATGGCGGGCGTTCACATGGTAAAATCTCGGGGCGAAGACTCGACGGACGACGCTGCTCGAACGCTCCCTCGGGGGCTGCTTCGAGCGGCTCGATCGACTGATAGCGAAAGAGAAGATCGCTCCGCTCCTCGCGATCGACGAACTCGATCTCGCGCGGGATGAGCGCCTCATCACCCTCGATTGTGCGAAGCGTTCGATGTGAGCCGAAGCGAATCGAGCGCTTGAGCACGCCTTCGCTACTGTAAAAACGCATCGCCTTCAGGTGGACACGCTGAGCGCTCGGCGGGAGCGAAAGCTCATCCTTTAAAAGAGCGAGATCGATCTCGACGCGGCCACCATCGCGATCGGGGAGCGCGATGCGATATCCGCCTCGGATGACGTCGAAGCCGATCACCGCCCCGTCGAGCTCGGGGAGATCGCCGAGGAGAAGCGCGACGAGCTCTGAAGGCTCGAGGCGGATGCCGATGCCCCGGGCGATGTTTTCGGGGCAAGCCTCGCCAACAAAGAACCGCTCCTCGCGGAGATCGACAAGAGCGAACGCCTCTCCATCACTGGTGAGCGTCGCGACGGCTCCGAGCCGGGTGAGCGCATCGAAGCGAACCTTTTTCGGGCGCTCAATCATCATAAGGATCGTCCCGCGGATGCGCTTGCCGCCGCTGCGCTGCTCAAGGCGCGCCTCGGCGCGGAGGGCTCGAAGCGAGTCGGGGAGCCGATGCCGAGCTTCGAGGAGCGCCGAAGGGTCCTGCGCCGGATACTCCGGATAGGGGAGCCTTCCGCAGCCCGCGCTCAGAACGAGCGCCGAAAAGAGAACGAGAGAGAAGAAGCGGTGGTTGAAGGCTTTAAAGTGGTGCGCGTGCATCAATCGTCCGGAGCGCCGCGATCGATCCACTCGGCGAGGACGTCGAGGATGGCCGGATCCAAGGTCAGTCCAAGCGAGGGCATGGGGTCGCCGCAAAGAGGTGTGGGCTCCAGCTTATCCATAAAGAGCGAATCGTTCGAATTTCCCGGGATGATGAGCGTGCCCATTCCGGCACAATCTCTGCCCTTGGCGACCTCATCGATGAGCGCTTCATAGGCGCGGTCTTTCTCCGAAAGGTCGAGCCCGCTCTCCTGGATGAAATTCGGCGGCGTCGGGCCGTGACAGCTGATTCCGCAGAGCGGGCGAATCACATCCTCGTAAATCGAACTCCACGTCGGATCGGGCGCCACGGGCTCATAAACGCGCCGCCGGCACTCGCCGACGGAACCCTCTTCCTGCTCGCATGGATCGCCCGGGCGGCCCCCTGCCGGAAGGGCCGCGAATTCGACCACGGGCGCGCCACATGCGAGCCAGTTCCGCAGGATCTCATCGCCCTCGCGGGTGCCGATCGGCGGAACCTCTTCGGCTCCTTCAAGCTGCATGCTCGTTCCGATATCGACGATGCGCTCGGTCCGCTCTTCGAGGACTGGCGTTCCCTTCGGGGGCATCGATCCACGCCTCACGCTTCGAAGGATCTCACGTGACATCTCGAAGATCCGCGCTTGTTCAGCGGCGAGCCTCGCGCGCTCTTCTTCCGTGCATCCATTTGCGTCGTAGCAAGCGAGCGATGGATCCAAGCTGAGCCCATCCGGGACGCCATAGCGAAGATCGGGCGCGATATCGGCAGATGAATGACAAAAGCGATCGCCGCCGCAGCTGGTGACCATCAAGGCTTGTCCCGCAAACATCGGCACGCCCCGCCGGGGATCGGCGGGCGAGTCGGTGGCAATGAAGACGATCTTTGAGGCCTCGCGCTCATCGCATTCTCCAAGCTCGGCGCGACACCCGCCCATTGCCGCGCAAACGATGGAAAGTGCCCCAATCGCGAACGCAGCGCGGCGCCAGCGCCATCGGATCGAGGAGATGGGCGGCGCGCTCCGATGGGCTTTTGGCGTTTTGACGATGCGCGCCAACGCATTGCGATGGCGCGTCGGGCCTCCGCCGCGCAGCTCTCCCCGTGCGCGCTCGTCTCCGCCGGCTTCCAAGGCCTCTTCCAACCCCTCTTCCAACGCGAAGAATATACGGCGCATGCCCCCCTCGCCCTCCCCGCCGGATGTGACTTGGCGGCGCCGGTCCGAAGATGCGCATTCGTCCGCCTCTTTCCACAATTCCCTCCCGCCCGGCGCAGCACTCAATACCTTCCGCGGGCTGCCGTTCAACTCGAAATCGGAGCGTTTTATTCAATGGAGAAAAGAAAACACCCCTAAGAGGGATCCTAAAGGAGAGCCAGAAAACCGCGCTTTCTACCAAAAAACACAGCTCAAGCCGTCCAAATCCGAACTGCATCTCGCCATTTTCGCGATCTGACCCTAGGGAAATGGACGCAATCCTCCTCATCTGAGGATTTTCAAAGCCAATTTGAGTGCGCATCCTGAAGGTGATGACGCGCAAAGGGCGAGATGTTCTGCGGCAGGATGCCGCGGCGAAATGGCGACGGCGCCGAGCGTCTAAGCAGAGTGCGCGTGACCTTCGCTTCGCCTCGAATGCGCATCGACACGGAATTCTGCCTGAGTTCTTAGGCGTTCCCGATTTCGTATGCTTGGATGGCACGCTCCATGCATTGGGAGGTGGGCGACTGGAGGCTCCGATCCAATGGCTGTTCTAGACGAACCTACGCTCTACTGCCGCTACCGCGCGTCTCTCTCCAACCTGAGGATCCTTTCGCCAGAAGAAGAGCGCGAACTTGCGCGGCGATGGCTCGAGGGCGATCAACGGGCAGGTGAAGCGCTTATCGAATCGAGCCTACCCTTCGTGATTCGGATCGCCCATGAATACCGCCGCTGGGGCGTCCCTCTCGACGATCTCATCCAACAAGGCAACCTGGGACTTCTTAAAGCCGCCGCGAAATTCGATCCCGATAAGAACTGCCGACTGGTCACCTACGCCGCGTATTGGATTCGCGCCGAGATTCGCGATTATGTCGTGCGCTCTTACCGGATTGTTCGCCTTGGCACGACGCGAACGGAGCGGCGCGCCATGCGCGCGTTTCGCCGCGAGTCGATCGCGAGAGCAGAGCTCCTCGCCGAAAAGAGCGGGATGCCGCTCGCCCGGGCATCCATGCTCTTTCCTCTTCTGATGCAAGGGGATGTCTCGCTCGATCTCACGGTCGACGATCGCGAGAGCCTCCTCGAGAGAATCTCCGCGGGCGGCGCCGATCCCGAGCTCAGCGTGAGCCGCGCCGACGAGCGGATGGCGATCCGAAAGGCCCTCGGCCAAGCGCTCGAATGTCTGAGCGAGCGAGAGCGGCGGATCGTCGACGCGAGGATGCTTGCCGACGAGCCGACAACCCTCGAAGAGCTCGGCGTCGAATTCGGAGTGTCGAAAGAGCGCGTCCGGCAGCTCGAAGCCCGCGCCAAAGAGAAGCTCCGCCGCGAGCTCGCGGATTTTCAGCCTGCTGCCTGAGCGACTCGCCCAGCCGTGATCTCGAGGCTCATCCCCTCGTAGGCGCAATCGGCATTCTCGAAGAGTTCGCGCGCCCGCCGCTCTTTCTCGCGCACATCCTCATCCGTCTGATTCGGATCGTGGTGAAAAAGGATGTAGCGACCGATGTCCGCCTCGCGGGCGAGGAGAGCGCCCGCTTCGAAAGTCGAGTGACCCCAGCCCACGCGCGAAAAGCCTGTGGACTCCCCGCGATATTCTTCCGGCGTGTACATCGAATCGTAAATCAACACGTCGGCACCGCGCGCGAGCTCGAGGAGGCGCTTATCGATGCGTCCGGGCTTGTGTTCGGTATCGGTCGCGTAGACGGCCGAAGCGCCCGCGTAATCGACCCGGTAAGCGAGCACGCCGCCCGGATGCGTCCCCGAAGCCGCGGTCACCCGCGCGCCGCCTGGGATCTCGATCGATTCACCGGCGGCGATCGTATGGAAATGCAGCTCGCTCTTCATGTCATCGACGCTGATGGGGAAGAACGGGGCCTGCATCTGCCCACGCATCGCGGATTCGATGTCGCCCTTCGAAGTCTTGGCGCCGTAAAGATGGAAGGTGTTGCCGGGGATAAAGGCTGGCGCGAAAAACGGAAAGCCTTGGATGTGATCCCAATGGACGTGACTAAAGAAAAGGTGCGCCTCGGTTGGCATCGACGCAAGCATCGACGAGCCGAGGAGACGGATCCCCGTGCCGGCATCAAAGATGATACGAGCCTCGCCACAGCGCATCTCCACGCAGCTGGTATTGCCGCCGAAATGACTGGTCTGTGGTCCGGGTGCCGGGACGCTGCCCCTAACTCCCCAGAAGGTAATGCGGATCATCGTATTCCCGACGGGCCATTTTGAGCCCGATTCTTCATTAGACCGCATCCGCTCGCCCTTCGTCAATCCGAAATCCCACATAAGTACAACTGGCGCGGAGTGGCAAGAAATCGGCTTACCAAAAATCCGCGGCTCGAAGAGGTTGGGTCTTTTGCGGACGGGGCACTCTATGCTAGCTTCATGCTCGTGGATGTCGTCCTCAAAAAGATCGGCAGAAAATCCGGGCGCTCGGTCGCTGGCCGTTTGCTGCGTCCTCCCCGTAAGGGCTCGGTCCTCGTCATCGAGTTCCCCGACGGCCTCCATGAATACGTCACGACGCCTGTAAAGCGGGTTCTCCACCTCTGCGGCGAGAAGACGTATTATATCGAGACGGCCAATAGCCGCTACCGCCTCGAGGTGAGCTCCGAGCAGCCCGATCGCGGAAGCGAGCCGCGCCTGTCGCATCCGACGCTCGAATAGCATAGCCGCCTGCGCGGGGCCCGCCGAGCGTTCACGTTGCCGGGCCTCGTCGGCTGGCCCGTTCGGCGGCAAGAGCGAGGCCTCGTCGAGCTCCACGTTCTCAGAGACGAAGGCCGACGAGCGAATCGATGAGCGCGCGCAGATCGCCCCTCAGCCTTTCGAAGCCGGGATCGAGTCTTTCGAAACTGCGCTCGTCGACATAAAGGCCGCGGTTGAGCTCGATCTGGACGGCGTGAAAGCCTTCGGCAGGCCGTCCGTAATGGGCCGTCGAGTACCCGCCACGATAGGGATCGTCATGCCGAATCGAATAACCGGCGGCCCGGAAGAAGGCGTCGATGTGATCGATGATCCGGGAGTCGGCGCTCGTCCTGCCGCGTGTGCCGGGGACGATGTCGGCGCGGCGGACGAGCGCGGCCCCGCTCACGCTGCGCCCATGCGAAGGCATCGAGTGGGCGGCGAGGAGGATGACGAAGCCAAAGCGCTCGCGGAGTCGGTCGAGCTCGGCTCGAAGCTGCCGATGGTAAGGGCGATGGAAGCGGGCGATGCGCTCTCGGTATTCTTCGAAGCGAAGGGGGCGGTCGAGGAGGCGGAGGCCGTCGATGCTGGTCTTCCAGATGACGCCGCGGGCGAGCCTGCCGCGGGGCGAAGGGTGTTCGGGGACGATGGACGGATCGACATCGTCTTCGGCGCGGTTCAGATCGACGACATGACGTGAATAGCGGGCGATGAGAACCGTGGCGCCGAGCTCGGTTGCGCCTTCATAAAGCTCATCGACATAAAGATCGGCGTCGGCCATCCGCGCCGAACGCCCGAGCGCTCGGGACGCCGCGAGCTCGCTTGGAAGCTCGAGTCCCGCGTGGGGGATCTCGATGAGGAGGGGCGCCTCCAGACCCCGGGGTCGTTGGAGGATCAACGGCCCCTCGATAGGGCCTTCGTCTTGGTCGAAGCTCATCCAGGAAATGCTTGGCAATCAGGAGCGTCTTTTCGCTCGATCACATCGGAGCTCGATTGCCGACGCGCACCTTGAGAGCTTTATCACGAAGCGCTCCAAAATGACGAGGACAATCGAAGACTTCATAGAACGGCCTCATCTCATGTATGCTGTGCGCTGTCCAACATGAGTACGAGTGAGACCTCGAGCACGCCGCGCGATAAGGCGAAGGATTCCTATCTCGGGCGGGTGATCGCCGGACGCTATCGCCTAGAGGCTCGCCTCGGCGAGGGGGGGATGGGTGTCGTCTATCGCGCGAGACACGTTCTCATCGAGCGGATCGTCGCCCTCAAGCTCATCCGTCCCGACCTCAAGGAGGAGACGCATCTGAGGGCGTGGATGCTCCGCGAGGCCCGTGCGGCCAACCGTGTCGATCACGCGCATATCGTCGACATTCATGACGTGGGCGAGACCGAAGAGGGTGAACTCTATCTTGTGATGGAATACCTCCTCGGCCGATCGCTCGCGAGTGAGATTGCCAAAGGGCCGATGCCGATCGCGCGAGCCGTCGACATCCTTGAGCAGATGATCGCGGCGCTTTCGCGTGCGCATGACCTCGGTGTGATCCACCGTGATCTGAAGAGCGATAACATCATGCTGACGGTGCGAGGGGGGCGGCAGGACTACGTCAAGATCCTCGATTTTGGCCTCGCGGCGCTCACGCGCGATCCCCGGCTCGCTCCGAAGGGAGCGGTCTTTGGAACACCCGAATACATGTCTCCCGAGCAGGCGCGGGGTGAAGACGCGACATCGACGTCGGATCTCTACGCGCTCGGGATTCTCTTCTATGAAATGTGCACCGGGCGCCTTCCGTTCCGCTCGAGCGATCGCGAGACCCTCCTTGAGATGCAAAGGAGCGCGCCCCCGCCGCGTCCGCGCTCGCTTCGGCCCGATCTCCCCGAAAAAGCGGAAGAGATCCTGCTCAAACTGCTCGCCAAAGATCCGCGCGAACGCTATCGGGACGGGCACCACCTTCGTGAAGAGCTCAAGCTCCTTCAGCGCTCGCTCCCGTCAACGGGATGGGAGCTCACGCCTGGCGAGAGCGCGCAACCCAGCGCTCCTCCACCCCCGCCGCCCGCTCCGAGCCCCGGCGTCGTCGAGTGGTCACGTCAGGCGTCAAATTTCATTCGCGCCGTTGCGCGCGCCTATCCGAACGGCCGCGCTCCCGAGAGCGTTCACGAGGCCGCGACGAAGATCTGGGAGCTTGCGGCCAAGGCCTCTCGGCTTGAGGGCGAGCTGGCGAGCCACTCGCGAAAGCTCGACGCCATCGAGGCCCGGGGGCGCGCACTTCGAGCAGAGATCGGCCGAAAAGTTGAAGAGCTTGCCGGTGAAGAGAGCCGTGCCCTTCGGGAAGCAGCGGCGCATGAACAGAGGCTCAACGCCCTTTCGGTGCAGCGGCGCGAGGCGATGACCCTCCACACTCAGATCGAGGCGCACATCAAGAGTCAGGCGCGAGCGGTGAGCCCCGAGATCTATGAGCGGCTCGGCGCTGCGCGCTCGCGCGCCGAGACTCTCCGCGAGGTCCAAGATGAATTTCAGCGGCGCGCCGACGAGAGGCGACGTTACGCCAAGGGCCTTCAGCAGCAGATCCGCGATCTTCGAACGCAGCTTAGCCGCTATAGCGATGCGCTCGAGACCGATCTCCAAGCCGGGCGCGAGCGAATTGAGCGGAGGGTCGCCGAGGCGCTCGAGTACGAGAAGGATTTCTACGAGGCGGTGAAACTTCTAAGCGATCATCTCCGTGGCCGTCCCGAATGCCGCGAGGTGCTCGCAGAAGAATTCTTGAGCGAGCGTTCGGATGCCCCGCGGAGCCGGCGTAAGCCCGTGCTCTGAGTAGCTCGTTCGGCCGAACAAGGCGGGCTCGTCCTTTTATTCCCAAACGATGGGCACGCCGAGGGCCGCCTCGAGCACATCGGATTTTCGCTGAAGTGCCCAGCGCTCAAGCCCAAGCGATGCCTCGCTCACCGGGCGAAGGAGCAGTCGATCGGCGAGAAGTGTCGCTTCGAGCGTTTCGATCTTGGAGCGATGCTCGCGATCGAGCGCGTCGGCAACTCGGACAATGCCGGCGAGCAGTCGCATCCTCCGCTGGAGCTCCTTGTCGAGGGCGCGAAATCCATGATGTCGATCGCTAGGTCCGCTCCGCCTGTGAAAGCGAGCGAGCATGGCGACGAGCTCGCGCTCTTCGCGCGTAATGCCGAGGAGACTCGAATGCGCGATGAGGTATTCGCTGTGCTTGTGATGATCTTCGGGATTGACGATGACGCCGAGATCGTGAAGGTAGGCGGCGAGCTCGAGGAGGAGACGATCGCGGGCGCCAAGTGAATGCGCTTTGGCGATGGCATCGAAGAGCACGCGTGAGAGTCGACGGACCTGTTCCGCATGAGGGCGCTCGAGGCGAAAACGTTCGCCCAGCGCGCGCGCCGATGCGAGGATGGTCTCGGGCGTATGAACTTCGTCTTCGAGATGGTAGTGATCCTCGATGAGCTCGCGGAGGATGCCTTCGCGGATGCCCACGCCAGGGACGTCGACGGTATCGAGCGCGATGGAGCGGGCGACGTGAACGAGCATAAAGAGCGCAGGGACGATGACGTCGGCGCGATCGGCGTTGAGGCCAAAACGCTTCATTCGCTCGGAGGGCGTGATGGCGGCCATCTCTTCAAGGAGCGCCTCGGCGTCGCGGAGTTTGAACGAGCGGACCTCATCGCCTTCCCCGATGAGTTTCGCGACCGCCTCCGAATTTCCGCCCGAGGCGACAAGGCGATCAAAAGGACGCGCTAAAAGATTGCGCGAGGCCCCGCGGACGAGCCGCCCGAGGGAGCGCTTGATGAGCTTTGCTTCGCTCTTAGAGACGGGCGCGTCGGGGCGCAGGAAGGTTTCGAGGAAACGGACGGTGCCGATAGGCAGCGAGGCTGAATAACGCGGGTGGAGGTCGATGAATTCGCTGAGCTCGAGGCTGCCGCCACCGATATCCATCAGGAGCGAGTGGCCTTTGAGGCGAAGCTTCATGTTGACGGCGAGGCCGATGAT
>JAAZAH010000225.1 GCA_012514415.1 Sandaracinaceae bacterium | reverse complement strand
GAAATCATGGTGTTGACGGCATTGCCGCCGCTTCCGCCGACACCGATCACCTTGATTCGGGCCGCACCTTCGACGCTCGCGTCGAAATCAAATGAAATAGCCATTTTCGTTTCCTCCTTGGTGATTGGAGCTTCGCCCCGCTCGCTTTGGGAGCCTCGCCCCCGTTGTGTCTGCCGCGCAGGTTTCGCCCTCCCGCACGAGAGACAATCGACTCTGAACCTCGGGGTAATGAGCGCTTTCGCCCGCGCTCGCCCCGTCATCGCGTGTCCTTAGAAGACCTCCCTGAGCCACGCGGTGAAACGCTGTCCCATCGAGAGCTCGCCGCTGACGGCCGAGATTTCGTGCTTTAGGCCCTCTCGCCCGCGACGCTCGCTCTCTTCGGCGCTTCGCTGGGCGCCATAAAGAACGAGGCCGACCGCGGTGGCCGCCGAGGGATTTTTATGCACAAAATCCACGAGACCGCCGATTCGTCCCGGCATCCCGCGCCGCACAGGAAGCTCGAGGATCGACTCCGCGAACTCGGGGAGCCCCTCAAGAAGGGTTGTGCCGCCGGTGAGCACCACGCCCGAAGCGAGTAGATCCCGATAGCCGCTCTCCTCGATGATGGCCTTTGCTGCTTCGAGGATTTCCTCGACGCGAGGTTCGATGATGCTGCAAAGGACCTGCCGCTCGAGGGTCCGATCCGCCCGACCGCCGACGCTCGGAATGGTGATCTCATCGTCCTCATCGACCATGGAGATGGCCGCACAACCGTATTTGATCTTTGCGCGCTCGGCATCCCACAGCGGGGTGCGAAGGCCCTGCGCGATATCGCTCGTCAGGTTGGCTCCACCCATCGGGATCGACGCCGTGTGGACGACTGAGCCTTCGACATAGAGGATGAGATCGGTCGTTCCGCCGCCGATGTCGATAAGGCAGACGCCGATCTCTTTCTCGTCTTCGCTGAGTACCGAGAGCGAGCTTGCGAGGGGCTCAAGGACAATCTCTTCGACGTGGAGATCGCAGCGCTCGATGCATTTTTCGATGTTGGCGATGCTCGATGAGCTCGTCATGACCATGTGCACCCGAGCCTCGAGCCGTACGCCGTTCATCCCGACGGGCTCTTTGATGCCGTCCTGATCGTCAACGCGGTACTCCTGGGGGAGGACATGGAGGACCTGTCGATCGGCCGGAAGCGGGACCGCGCGCGCCTGTTCGAGCACGCGCTCGATGTCGCTATGCGCGACTTCGCGGTTTTGGATGGCGGCGACGCCCTCGCGGTTCTGCCCATGAATATGGCTCCCCGCGACGCCTGCGTAGACCCGATGGATCTCCACCCCCGCCATATTCTTTGCTTGGTCGACCGCCTCTCGGATCGCTTGGACCGTCTTCTCGATATTGACGACGACGCCCTTCTTTAGACCCACCGCCGGCACCGTGCCGAATCCGATGATGTCGAGTCCGTCCTCCGTCTGCTCGGCGACGATGGCCGTCACTTTCGTCGTGCCGAGATCAAGTCCTGCGATGATATCGCCTTCTGCCATTCAAGTGCTCCGTGGTTTGCCCACCTCGCGGCATACACAACTCGAATCCACGAAAGCAAAAAATCGGCGCGTTTTCTTTTGCGCGTCGAGGACGCTCCGTGAATTTACGCGATTTTTCGGCGTTCACGGCGCGTCGAAAAGCAATTGACCTAGGGCCTTGTTCGCGCCGAAATGTGGTAGGCTCCAGTGGAGAAAGGGGAAGAAGGCCTCTCGCCATGATCGACACCTCCATTTTACGTGACGTCGACCTCTTCGCAGGCCTCGATGCGCTGCACCTTGCGCACCTTGCCTCGATCGCCGAGGAGCGGACGCTCAGAAAGAACGAGATCCTCTTCGATGAAGGCGATCGCGACTCGGCGCTCTTCGTCGTCGCGGACGGCGCGATTCGCATCTCGAAGATCGTTCCGGGCATTGGCGAAGAGGCGCTCGCCATCCTTGGGCCAAGCACCTATTTCGGCGAAATGGAGTTCATTGATCGCGAGCTCAACCGTGCAGCGCGCGCCCTCGCCCACGAGAGCTCGAGGCTTTATTGTTTTGAGTATTCCGCGCTCGACGATCTCCTCGGGACCGATCGCGATCTCGCGCTCGCCATCTACGCCTCGATGACGCGAACGCTCGCACGGCGACTTCGCGCAACGAACGATAAGGTCACGGCGATGTTCGCGATGGCGCAGTTCACGTAGCCCTAAAGAACGCGAAAATCGCGGCGATGAAGCGTTCAGCGATGCTCTTCGCTGAGCTTCAGCCGCACGGTCACACGCTCGGGGCGGAGCTCGTTATCGAGATGGACGCGCGAAGCGCGAAGGGAGCGATCGCCCAGTTCCGCGAGGATCTCCCGTAGCCGCGCGAGCTTGGTCGGATAGTCGCCTCGGCCAAGAAACACATCGGTTCGCTCCTCAAAAAAGCGGAGCACAAAACGTTGATCGCTCCGAATATGAATCTCCATGAGCTCGTCGAGGAGCTCGCCGCTCTCACGTTCGATCGCGTCGACGATGGAGGCGGCTTCAAAGAGGAGGCGCTGCCGGAGGGCTCGATCGCGAATGAAGAGCTCGGCGTCCTCCACGCTGATGATCGGAAGATCGTTTCCGTCGGTCGACTCGAGCGGCTGATAGGCGACGCCCTCACGCGAGAGAAGGTAAAGCTCTTTGAGCGCAACGATCGCGATGGGCCGATATTCTTCAACTCGGATGATGAATCGGCTTGGAAGTACGCGCTCGACGCTCACGGCCCGGAGAGCAGGATGCCTTCGGAGGCGCGCTTCAATCTCCTCGCCTTTGGAATGAAAGATATTGTCGCCGATCGCGATGCCCGACGCATCGAGGATCTCCTGATCGCTCAGCTGTGCGTTCCCTTCGATCTCGACGACCTTGATGGCGAAGCTCGGTGAGCTCCGTACGAACTCTTCAAAGGCTCGGCCAAGCGTGATGGAGCCAGTGACGAGGCCGCCGATGAAGATGCCCCAAGCAAGGATCCGACCGAGCGCGCGGACACGAGGCCCGAAACGACCTTGGCTGGCGCCTGAACCATCGTCGCCTACGCCTTCGTGAGCGCTGTCTCCAGCCTCTCGTAAGCTCCCGGCGCCGCGGGCTTTCGCGCTCGCGATGCGGGCATTCTTCGGAGGCTCGAGGGACTCCGGATATTCCGCTTTTCGATTCCGCCGAAAGAGCTTCATTCGCCCCCTCGCAGCCTCTCCATGAGCTCCCTCCCTGTTCGCGTAATGTCGCCCGCACCGAGCGTCAGCACAAGATCGCCCTCGCGGACTCGCTCACGGAGCGCATCGGCAAGCTCGAGGCGCGAGGGGATATACGTCACATCGCGATGGCCGTGCGCACGCATCGATTCGACGAGGCGCTCGGCGTCAAAGCCCTCGATCGGCTCCTCGCCCGCGGCGAAAACGTCGGTAATCAAGACGAGATCGGCGCGGTTGAAGGCGCGGACGAGATCATCGAAACAATCCCTCGTCCGGGTATACCGATGGGGCTGAAAGGCGACGACGATGCGTCCTTTGAACGCCGCCTGCGCCGCCGCGAGCGTGACTTCGATCTCGGTCGGATGGTGCGCATAATCGTCGACGATCGTCACGCCACCCACCTCGCCAACGACGGTGAAGCGCCGCTGGACGCCTTCGAACTCGGCAAGCGATTCGGCGATGACTTCATGGGAGACGCCGAGCTCGTCGGCGACCGCGATGGCAGCAAGTGCGTTCAGGACGTTATGATCACCCGGCATACGCACTTTGACGCGGCCACGAGAGTCGCCACGCACCGAGAGTTCGAAAGAGACACTCAGCCCCTCTGGCAGGAGATCACGAGCGCGGTAGTCGGCATGAGCCGCAAAGCCATACGTCATCACACGCCGATCGATGCGAGGGAGGATGTCTTGAATGTTGGGATGATCGACGCATGCAACGACGAGCCCGTAGAACGGCACTTGGTTCGCAAAGGTGATGAACGCCTCTTTCACCGCCTCGAGCGAGCCATAATGATCGAGGTGCTCGGGATCGATGTTCG
>JAAZAH010000224.1 GCA_012514415.1 Sandaracinaceae bacterium | reverse complement strand
GCGGAGAAGAGGACCTCGATGAGGGCACGGATGTCTTCGCGATGGGCGTCCTCCTCTACGAAGCGCTCGCTGGAAAAGCGCCATTCGAGGCGGAAGACGCGGGCCGCGTCCTCTATCGGCTGATCCACGAGAGCCCCGATCCGCTCAGCTGGCATCGAGAGGGCATTGGAGCCGAGCTCGATTCGCTCTTTGCGCGCGCCCTTTCAAGCGATCGCACATCCCGCCCGAAAACTCCGCGTGCGCTTCTCGATGAGCTTGCTCGGATCCTCGGCATCGACGATCGACTCGAGAGCATTGCTGAACGCTCAAGCGCCGAGCTGGACGCCATCATCCGTGCCCGCGCGAAGATGGAAAAAGCCCGCGTGATCGATCTGTCGCGTTCGCCTGCACCCACCGACGAGCTGGGGCTCGAGCGCGGTCCAAGCCCCATCCTTCTCATCGGCCTCGGCCTCGGTGGCCTCGCGGCAGCACTCTCCGCCGTTGTCTATTTCATGACTCAATGAGCGTTTAGCGCTTCGAGCTTCCCATCGCGGATCACGCCAGCGGCGAGTTGGCGCTTCGGCGCACGCCCTTCATTAAAGCCGGCGGACGGACTCAAGGGGATCTCTGGGGCGGCGCCCTCGAGCGCATCGCGGAGCGCCTCTCGGGTCTCGGCGCCCCGCCTCACAACCCCCTCCCGAACCATGCGATAGGCGTCATAAGCACTCGATGCGAAGACACTCGGCGAGCGTCCATAACGCTCGCGATACTCCTCGATGATCGAGTTCACCTCATCGTTGAGCCGATAGGGAAGGGCGACAATCGCCCCTTCAAGATATCGAACTTCGCGGCCAAGGAGTGATTCGTCGAAGCTTGCGCTCGGAAGGATCAGCCTCGTTCCAATGCCGCTAGCTCCACGGGCGGATGCCGGAGGCGACCAGAGCGAGGCGGCCGCAAGCGTCGGCGCAAGGATCGCGATCCGCGCGGGTCTGTCGGGGAGGAAGATGAAATCGGGCGCGCCCTTCCGCAGCTCGTCCATCAGCGAGCGGAAATCACGCGTTCCTTCCGCGTAGCTGAGGTCGGCCACAATCTCGATTCCCACGGATCGCGCGGCCTCTCGAAATTCGCCGGCGACGCGCTCGGCGTAATTCTGCTCGGGCCGCAGGATGGCGACGCGCCGGGCCCCCTCTTCCTTCGCGGCCGACGCAAGTTCACGCGCTTCATGAAGCGCTGAAGGCAGCATGCGAAAGGCCCACTGCGATTCGTCTTGCACAAAGCCCGAGGCGCTCAGCGAGATGAACGGGATTTGGGCTTCTTCAGCGCGCTTTGCGGCGGCGAGCGCCGTGGGCCCATCAAGCGCGCCGATGATCGCGATCACACGGTGAACCGCGATCAGCTCATCCATGGCGCGTACCGTTCGCTCGGGGTCACCGGCGTTGTCCCGGATGAGCAGACTTGCATCCGAGCGCGCGGCGAGGCCGCGACCAAACCGACCCGTGGCGAGATTGACGCCGCGGAGCGCCTCATTGCCGACCTCTTGGTGCCGGCCGCTTAGAGGGAGGATCAGCCCGATCGAATCCTTATCCGCCTTTCGAAGATCCTCTGCGCGCTCGGTAAGGGCGAGGAGCTCTCCGGTGAGCTCGACATTTTCGGCGCGGAGCGCGCTTGCGATGGCTTGGGCACGCTCGAGATCGCCCGATGCATAAACATGCATGAGATGTCTTTTGGCGACGAGCTCCCAGCTCTTTCCTTCCCGGGGAAGACGCTCGTAGAGTTCGGCCAGCTCCTCTTCGCGGAGTTCGGAATTGACGATCGTTCCGATCGCATCCTCCTCGTCTTCCTCCATTTTGCCGGATTCATCGCGGCGACTTAACGAATCAAGCGCTTCGAGGCCGCAGAGATAATCGCGCACCGCAAGGCACGCCGCAGCGAGCGTCCTTTGGTGGAGCGCCCTCTCCTCAGCGTCGATAAGCTTCCCTGAAAGCGGCTCAAGGAGTGCGATGGCGTCTTGGTTCTCATCGCGGAGATGTTTTGCGAGCCCAAGATAGAGAGCCGCCCTCTCGCGCGTCTCCTCATCGCCATGCTCACGCGCCTCTTCGAGTAGCCGAATCGCATGGTCTTCATCGGCTCTCGCAAGGAGGAGTCGGCCGAGCTGAAGCCTCACAATATAGCGGAGAGGATCCTCCTCAAAGCGGGCGATGAACTCGCGATATCCCTCCTCGGCTTCATCAATCCGCCCGTCGCGCTCCGCGCGGAGCGCGTTCCGATAGAGCGCCTCGGCCTCGGGATCGTCCGTGGTGATGACTGGTACGGTTCGAGACGATTGCCCGCTCGCGCTTCCGCAGCCCCAGGAGCCCAGCAGCCCCAAAAGGCACACAAAGGAAAAGAGGAGGGGCAGGGGCAGGAAGCGAAAGAAGCGAAAGAAAAGAGGAGCGTAGTTCGTCGGCCTCATGCCCGATTCTTTAGGCGAGTCATGCCGTTTGGCAAAATATCCGCGTGCGAACGCTGCGTTTTCGCAGCATCGCGAACCTTGGTGCGCCCGAATGCAACCTCGCTCGCCCGACTATTTCCGTGGGTCTTCAAGAGCTGAGAGAAGGAGGCTCGAGAGTTCGTGGACCGACACGCTGCCGCTTCTTTCTTTTAGTTTCGATGCCGATGCGGGGCAGGCTGTGACGAGGTTGCCGCCGCCCATCGCCTGATGGTCCAAGATGCGCTCGTCGGCGATGGCCTTTGCGGTCTCGGGACTAGTGAGCGGAAGGAGTCCGCCCGCGCCGCTGCACTCAGCCAAGGCGCGGTTGTGGTGAAATTCCTCTGGCGATTTTCCGACAATGCGACCGAGGAGAGCCCTCGGCTCATCATAGACTCCGAGTCCTCGCCCGAGACGGCAGGCGTCATGGTAGCGAAACACCTGGCCCTCGAGTCGCTCGACATCCAGTCGCTTGAATCGCTCGAGGTGCTCCGCTGCAAATTCCGTGAGGTGGAGGAGTTCGAAGGGGAGCGCCTCCTTATCTTCCTCATCCCGAAAGAGCGCTAGGATACAGGCTGGATCATGCGCGATGACACGTTTGGCGGGGCCGATCCGGCTAATAAATTGCCTCCGAGCATCCCGCGCGCCCTCTCGATCGCCCGCGTCGTAAAGAGGCTGTCCACAACAGCTCGAAGCGACGATGCGTACGGGGCCTCCGACCAGCGCCTCGACCAGCTTCGCGCCATCCTCGGCCGCCGATGGAAGCGATAGGCAAGCGGAGCAGCCGGGCACATACACCGTCTCCGAGAGCCTCGCCGAGGCGTCTCCACCAAAGAGCTCCACCGCGCGCTCGGCGATCCTCGCCTTCCGCTCCTCGAAGCCTTGGATGAGCGATTTCACCGCGGGATGAGCTTCGCCGCGCTCGAAGAGAACCGCGCGCCCCGCCGCAAGCGCGTCGTAAGGTTGGTTGCCGTGGTCGCAATATTCGGTGCAGCGGAGGCATCCGGTGCAGGCGTAGCTCCCCTCGGCGTACACGAGCGTGGCAGGGAGCTCATCGCGAAGCGCGTGATGAAGGGGGGTCATCTTCCCCCACGGCGTTGTTGTCTCTCGCCCCTCAACCGTCGAGACGGGGCAGCTATGCCGGCAGAGCTTCGGGCAGAAGGCGCAATTTTCGAGCTCGCTCTGATGAGGCTCGAGGACTCTGAGGCTCTTGTCCATTCTTTGTGGACGATAGCAGGGATCGCGCTGGTTGCGTAACCCTCAGCGCTCGAGACGCAACTCCCGCAGCGCGCTGCGAAGTGGAAAGACCGTGAAGGGATCCTCCATCAGCTCGGAAAGGAGCGCGGCGCCTTGCTCGCCCATGATGCTTCGATACGCTCGAGCAGCTTCGATCAGCGCATCGCTGCGAGGCTTCTCATCCGCGTTCGCATGGTAAAGCTGGAGGAACCGTCCGAGCGCTTCTCCCGCGCCCGTATCCCCAAAACGTTCGCCCAGAAGGCCGATGCCGCGGACGAGCTCAGGGAGCTCTTCCTCAGGCGTGGTCGGATCTTCGAGATGCGCGATCAGCTGAGGTAGGAAATCGCGGCGCTTTGCCGCCGCAGCCGCAAGTGCCATGGGTCCGGAGGGCGGACTCGTGTTTCCTTCAAGGAAATTTTCTCGCATCCCAAGGCGCTCGACAAAGCGCGTATCCACCGAGCTCCGCTCAGCGAGCGCTTCGCGGGCGGCCTCACGAAGTCGCGGCGCGATGTGGGGATCGCCTGCGATGAGCACGAGGTCACCCGTGTGTTGTGGGGCCGGGTCGTCGCGCATCGAATCGATGGCGAGCAGTGAGATCGGGACGAGCTGTGCGTTTCGATCCTGAAAGAGTTCGAGGGGCGTGAGCGCTTCGGCGCCTTCCTCCGTGGCGCCGCGAATGCGTTCAAGATCCCCGGTGCGGATCGCCACCCGATCAATTTCCGCGGGGAAACGATGAAGCGTGGAAAAGGTGCCGTGATGATCGATGCGGTGGATCGCCCCCGCGCTCGTGACGGCGATGGCGCCTTCTTCGGCCGCGCGGAGGCCAACGATCGGTGCGTCGAAGCGAATGAGCCAATCGAGCGTTTCATTTAGCGGCTCGAGGCCGGCGAGGATGTTCCGAAAGGCGTAGTAATAAACGCTCGCGCGAAGAGAGACATCGCGGCCTCCTTCCCCGCCACCGCGCTCAAGAAAGAGCGAAGCGTCGAGTGCAATCGGCTGCGGTGTATTCGGGCGCTCATACGGATTTTCACGGATGAAGGGCTGCCCCGGGAGGGTCCGCTTCAACGATCCAATGCCAAGGTCACGCTCGAGCCTCGGCCGATCGGCGAGCTCGGGGTCCATCAGAAAAAGCAGCTGCTGCCCTGCGATCAACCGATCGCGCAGCATCTCGGCGTGGCCGAGCACGGCGCCGATCGCGCGCAGTCTCGCGATCTCATTTCCGTGAGGCCATTCGAGAAAAGAAAGATTCTGATTGGCCCAAGGCGCGACAATCAGCTGGCCGCGTACAAGCGGAGCGCCAACTGCAGATTGAACGGGGCGCTCGAATCGAAAGACATGACCGTCATACGCGACGAGCCGCGAACGATGGACGGCGTCGCTCCTGCTCAGCGCGATGACGACCCGCTCTCCCTCTCCACCCGCGCCGATGATTCGCTCTCCTTGGCTTTCAAACGAAAACCTCTCTTCGCCCGTTCGAAGATCAAGCGCGCGGATCGCTTGATCCGAAGAAACGATGATGAAGTCGCCTGCGATGAAGGGTGGCTGATCGAGATCGATTTTGCGGTCAAAGAGAACGCGCCCTTGGTCGAGGTGGTAGGCGAAGAGGCGGCCCTCCGTTGAAGAATAGGCTGCAACGACGGAGGGGGCGTGCGACTCACCAAGCCGCGCGAGGACCTCGGTGAGGGCAGGCCGTTTTGAATCGGGATAGCTCGGATCGAAGGCGCCAAGACTCCCTCCGCAGCCTGCGAAGACGGCGAACCCGGCAAACAGTGGAATGAGCCGCGCGAGGAGGAGGAAAGGGCGGGATTCGGTGAATGAGGGCCTATTTCGCATCGTCAATCCATGATCCTGAAGGCGGCATCGCTCACGGCGCGGCGGACGCGATCACGTGCGCCGCCGGGGAGGGTGGGGGCGAGATCCTCGAGGAAATATTTCACCTCGGGCGTGGCCAGTTCGACGAGCGCAGAAAGTGCGTCAAGACGCAGACGCTCACCAAGCTCGGCGCGCTTGAGGATTGTCTCGAAGGCTCCGCGAAGATCCTCGAAGGGGACGCGCCCAAGAAGCCCGATGAGCGGACGCACTTGCTCCTCTTCTCCGACTTTGGCGATGATCTCGGCGGCGCCGAATTCTCGCCTCTCGAGCGCGCGTTCAAGGATGGGAAGGGAGCGCGTGGTGGCGAGGCGTTTGAGTCCACCGAGGGCCACCCTTCGTACGGCCGGATCGCGCTCCTCGAGCGCACGCAAAAGGATCGGTTCGACTCGCTCCGACGTGCCGAGGATGCTCGACGCTTCGAGCGCGCGCTTCCGTACGGAAGCATCACGGTGGCGCGTCAACCGCACGAGCAGATCGAGCGAATCGCGATCCTCGAGCATCACGAGGGCGTCGATGGCACTTTCGGTAAGAGCGAGCGGGAGGCCACGCTCGAGACGCGCTCGAATCGCGGCGGCGGCTTCGGGACTTCCGGTGAGGCTGAGCTCCTCGATGGCTCCGCGCACCTCTTCGGCGTTCCCCGACTCGAGCCCCGCAAATGGATCCTCGGCGGCTGCCGACGGAGCGCGTACGAATAGCGCGAAGAGCGCGATCAGCGCATGAAGAAAGAGGTCGCGACTCATGATCCTTCTCCCCACCCTGCCCCATTGCACTTCAGTCCTTCTTTGCGATAAATCCGCGATGAATCAAAAGGTGAAAAATTGTGGGTACGAGGGCGATAACTCTCCGATTATCGGAGACTGGTCGCTGAGATCAAGTCGAACGCTTCGTTTCTTTCTGCGCGACGTGTTCATCGATAGAGATGACACACTCGCTTTGAATCAAGCGGCAAGTTCGCTTACGTTTCCTGGGAGATCGGTCTTACGCCCGCTGCGATCGATGTGATTTGGCGCATCGCTCTCCAAGGCATTTGACGAATGATGAGGATCCGTCTTCGCTCTATCTTCGGAGTTTTCGCGCGTATGCGTCCGCGAGCGCTCGGCTTGTCTCTGCTGTCGCTCATCGCGGCGAACGCGCTCGCTTTCGCCGAGTCCGGCGCGCGTTCGGCACCTGCGGATCCGCTGGAATTTCGCGCTGAGGTCCGCCTCGCGGGGGACGCGCCGATCCTCGAAGCCTTGGCCGGCGATGCGACAAGCGCGCGCGCCTACGCGATCCGCGCCAGCACCGAGCTCCGCACCCCCGCGCTCGCGCTGCCGGCCCTTGCGCGCATCAGCGCATCGCGAGAGGCCTTCGAGGCCGAGGCCGCGCTCCATCAGGCCGCCGAGATCATCTACCACCTTGAAGAAGATTTTATCGCGCGAGACGAGCTCGACAGGGCGCCTTTTCAAGAAGCCGCCGAGATTCTCCACACGATAAGCGAAGATGAGGCGCTACCGATTGGGTGGAGAGTGCGTGCGGGGCTCGCCGCGCTCGAGCTCAGGGATCGCCTCGGGCCGTAACATTTAGGACGCACCAAGCCGCTCAATCTCCGCAGCGATACGGTCCATTTCTTCAATGCTGAGTGATTCCCCGCGCACGTGATCGCCAAGTTCCAGGCGCTCGTAGATCGTTTCGATCACCTCGCCACTGACGATGCGGCGAAGGGAATTGCGAAGCGTTTTTCGCCTCGACTCAAAGATCGCATGAACGAGCTTTGTGAACGCGGGACGCTCGACGGCGCGCGGTGTCTCGAGCCGCTCGAGCGCGATGACGGCGCTTGTGACCTTCGGTGGCGGGTAAAAAGCGGAAGGCGGAAGGTTGAGGACACGAGAGATTCGGAAAGAGGCGCCGACGAAGACGCTTGGCGCACCGTACTCGCGTGTCCCCGGGGGAGCCACGAGCCGCTCGGCCACCTCTCGCTGGACCATCACGACCGCTCGCTGAATCGACGCGCGGTGCGCGGTAAGGTTTCGGAGGATCGCGCCTGTGATCGCATAAGGCAGGTTGCCCGCGACGATGAGATCTTCCCCGAAGGCCGAAAAATCAACCGTTGCGGCATCACCTTCGACGAGCCGGAAACGGCCGTCATCGATGAAGCGCGCGAATTCGTCGCGGAGGATGGCGGCCATATCTCGATCCCGCTCGACGGCGGCGACCTCCGCGCCCGTCGCAAGAAGCGTAGACGTGAGCGTTCCAAGTCCCGGTCCAAGCTCGACGATTTGATCGACGGCCGTCGCGCGCGTCGCAGCGGCGATCGCTCGTACCGCGCCCTCAGAGATGAGGAAGTTCTGTGAGAAGGCACGCTTGGGCGCGAGGCCGTGCCGCCTAAGCACGCGGCGCGGATCTTCGAATCGGTAGGTGGCGTCGAGCGTTGTCATGGCGTGAGAGAGGCGGGGCGGATCAGCGGGCTCATTTGGCGGACGGCCTCTTCGCGCTCCCATCGAGCGATCTGGCGGATCGCGCCGCCGAACTCCGATTCATCGGGCGCACCCAAGATGCGAGGGAGGTAGAGCGTAACGCGCCCTCGAAGGGCCTTCAGCGCAAAAACACGCTTGAGCTCTCCATCGAGTGCGATCTCGTCAAGGCCCGAAAATAGATGGATGGAATGGGGGTGTCCGCGCCGGGCCAAATGAAGGAGGATTGAACGGAGGGCGGATTTTCTCGCCCCGGTTGGTCGGAGCGTCTTTGGAGGAAGTTCAAGGCCGTAGCGTTTGCAATAAGCAAGTAGGATCTCGAAACTATCGGCGCGCTCGGGATCGGGGAGGAGGCGGCGAACGCGCGGGCGGAGAGCGCTCGCGAGGCGTGCGCGCTTCCCCGCCGTCGACGTCTCGTAATCAAGCGCTTCCTGATCGCGTAGGTGCGCCGCGACAAGCGCCGCGACCTCTTCTTCGCCGCCCTCGATGCGTCTTCGGTCGTAACGCTCAAGCGCCTCTAAAAGCGCCTTTCTCAGCGAGCTCGAGCGTGCGATTCCGCCGTCGCTCGTCCACTCGCCGAGCCGCTGATCATCAAAGAGCGTGAGCCGGATGCGATGGGAGCGTGCGCTCAGCTCATCTAGAAGCGTCCAAATCGCGTCGACCGCCTGATCGAGCGGGCGCGCACCGAGCGGCCCCACAAGCATCTCCGCGCCGACATCGAGGAGGATTTGATGCTCCTCCTCAAAGGGTCTTTCGGTCTCGCGAACGAGGAGCCTCCCTCTACGCGCGCTTGCCACGTTCGCGATGGAGCGGAGGGGATCCCCGGGTCGATACTCTCTTAGCTCGTGGAGCTCGACTCCTGGGCCTCGGGCGCGCGCTGAAGAAAATCCTTCGCGGGGAACAATGGCGTTGAAGACGCGCGGCTCGAGGGCGGAGAGCGAGGGAACCCGTTGGGGAGATGCGCGCACTTCGAGTGGATGCGGAAAATAGACGCCGACCACGAAGGCGCCGAAGGGAGAGACCGCGCGTGTCGCGAGCCCTTGCAGGACGCTGCGCCCCGCCGTGAGCGAGCGGATGGTGAGCTCGATCTCCTGCGGGCGTTCCGCGACCGGGTGCACACTGTGCGTGATCGATTCAAGCTGGATTTGCCGTGGCGCGATAGGTTTGAGATGTGTCAGTCGAAGCGCTCCGCCATCTCGCATCATGATCCATCCGTGGATGCGGATCTTCGCGCCCCGTACGGCCATTCGTTCGGCGCTGGGCTCGAGGATGCGCCAGCTGAGTTCGAGGCCCGCCGCGCGCGCGCGCCTTCCAAGCGGGAGCGCGAGGATGAGATCGGCCGCGAGGGTAAAGACTGCGACAGACGCGAAAGCAAGCACGAGTTCCGAGCGGAAAAACACCGCGGCGAGCAGGAGGAGGAGAGCAGCGAGCGCCCAAAATACGCCGAGTTCTGAAAGCCGCGGCATCGATCTATCGGGCTCGGATCGGAATGGATTTCTTGATCTCCTCGAGCACGCGCTCCGCGGAAAATCCTTCGAGCTCGGCCTCAGGACGAAGGATCAGCCGGTGTGCGAAAACAGGTTCGAGGAGTTCGGCGAAATCATCGGGCAAGACAAAATCTCGCCCATCGAGATAAGCCCAAGCGCGCGCCGCTTCAGCCAGCGCGAGCGAGGCTCGCGGCGAGGCGCCGAGCGCGATGGTGCGGTGCGTTCTGGTATCGTTAGAGATACGTACGAGGTAATCGAGGAGCTCGGGCTCGATGTGGATCTGTCGCACCTTTTCGCGGAACTGGAGGATGAGCTCGGGCGAGAGGATCGCGCGCGTCCCTTCAACGCTCCGAAGGTAGCGATCGAGCATCGCTTTTTCGACCTCGGCCTCGGGGTAGTTGAGCCGGACGCGCAGCATGAACCGATCGAGCTGCGCCTCGGGGAGAGGGTAGGTGCCGGAATATTCGGATGGGTTTTGCGTCGCGATCACGAAGAACGGCTCGGGGAGCGCGTAGGTCTCTCCCTCGATGGTGACGGCGCCCTCTTGCATGGCCTCGAGCAGGGCGCTCTGGGTTCGCGGCGTCGCGCGGTTCAACTCATCGGCGAGCAGCGTTTGGGTGAAGACCGGGCCCTTTCGGAGAGAAAAATTGCCAGTCCGCGGATCGAGGATGAAGGCGCCGGTGATGTCGGCGGGAAGGAGATCCGGGGTCATCTGGATGCGCTTGAACGCGCAGCCTCCCGCGTCCGCGATGGCTTTGGCGAGCGTTGTTTTGGCGACGCCGGGAGGCCCTTCGAGCAGCAAATGTCCACCGCCGAAAAGCGCACAGAGGGCAAGCCGAACGGCGCGAGGAGAGCCGAGAAAGCTTCGGCTCACCTCTTGCTCCATCCTCTCGACTGCGCCATCCCTTGCGCTCGTGCTTCGGTTCTCGCTCATCTTCATTCTCTCTCCTCAAGTCGGTTGAGGAGCACCTCGGCGTGGCGGACAAAGCGGACGAGTTCGCGCCGAGACGCGCGAACTTCAGCTTCAGATGGAGAGCTTAGCGCGAACTCATCAAGTCTTTCGAAGAATCTCGCCTCGATCCCCATCTTTTCGAGCGAGAGCCCTGCGCCCGCGAGCGCGCTCTTCGCTTCGGCTGCGCTCGCGATCCTACGCGCGAACCGGCGCGTCATCGCGGCGTAGACTACCTGACGAAGGGCGCGAATGGGCGCGCCGAGATCGGCTCCGCGCGTCTCCAAGGTGCGGATATCCCATTCGATCCCTGTCGGAGCCGCGGGATTGCCGAGCCGCTGGGGGCCTTGGAAAAGTACGCCGCGATGAAGTTTCGAGCCAAGCATCAACGTGAGACCGATCAAAAGCACGATCGACGCAAGGTGAAGGGTGAGCGGATCGATCTCGATCGCGCCGATCGCGAGGAGCCCTTCGCGAAGGTTGCCGAGTCCCCGAGCGGACGAGGGCGTATCGGTCGAGGCGATGGTGCCCGGACCGAGCACGATCAACAGACGCGCGTATCTGCCCGCCAGATGCCGCCCAAGATTTCGGAGGAACCGGTCGTTTTCGCTGAGTCGGGCGAGCTGATTGATGAAGAGGCTCGAGTCGCCAATCGCGATGAGCTCTCCCGCTCCGAGGCGTCCGACCGCAACGAGGATTTCGTCCTCTGCCAGCGTAAAGAGGGGGGAGAGACTCTCGTGGAAGAAGGGCCGCGGATGGTCGGTGATCAAAAAGTCCACGCCGTCGGAGAGCGAATGCCGCTCGTATCGAGGCGCGAGGTAGACGCCATCGAATCCATGGAGCGCGAACTCGCGAGTCAAAGGGCCGCTCTGGCGCGTAAAGCCGAAACGCGCGTAGATCTCCTCGAGTGTGTCTCCTTCATCCGCAAGCAGGAGTGCGCCCCCACGTTCGATGAAATCGATGGTGCCGCGCGCGCTTCGGATCGCTCCGACATGGAGGAGGAGGACGGCATCCTCTCGGTCCAATTCGCTGAAATCCACGACTTCGGTGAGCTCAAAATAAAGCCCCTCCTCCTCGAAGATCGTGAGCGCCCGACCGATGCCATTGTATCGCTCATCGTTGAGGCTGAAGTCTTCCGCGTGGGATGGAGGCGGTCCGAGGATGGAGAGCGTAATCATCCATGATACGGCGATCGTCGCCGCAATTTTCATGGATGATTTGGACGGAGGTCTCACGGATTTGCGCGCCTCGCGAGGGGAGAATCCTCAGTTCAGTTCGGTTTAAAGATTGCTACGTGGGGCGCGCTGGTTATAGTAGTAAATAACCGAGCCGTGATCCCCTTTTTCCTCACGGTTCTGGGCGAATCCGATGCTACCTCCTTTCATCATCGAACAGATTCGTCAGCGCGAGCGCGAAGAGAAGGCCCGCCGCTCCGAGAGGCCTCGCCTCGAGCTTCCCCTCCACCCCGAGCCGCTCCCCCAACGCGAAGAGCATGGGGAACGTCCAGAAAGGGAGGAGCGCGGCGTGGTCATCATCGATCTCCTTGAGAACGACTGACCGGGCTGCAACTCGAGCTGACGATTCCTGAGCTTCCGATCAGAAATCGGCGATCTCGTTGAATCGCCTCGCGATCTCGCGGATGCTCATCGTGTTGGGCTCGAAGCGGACGCCGGGCGATTCTCGGCTCCCGAAAGCGTGGATGCGCTCACCCGCAATCCCGAGCACTTCGCCGCTGATCTCGCTCGCAAGCGATGAAGCGAGATAAAGATAGAGCGGCGCCACCGATTCGGGTTGGAGCGAACCCGGGTGGATGCCGCGAAAGAGCGGATGGTCTTCATTGGCGCGGGTACGTGCCGTCGGGACCACGCCGTTGATGCGCACGGACCAGCGCCTCAGATCGATGGCGGCAGAACGGATGAGACCGTAGAGCGCGCCGGAGGCTACGGCGAGGTGCGCCTTGCGGGCGGCGCCGACAAAGGCCTCGGCTCCGAGCGAGAGCGTGATGGATCCCGTGCGTTTGGACTCGATGAACACTCGGCTTCCTTCTTGAATCAAGCGGAGGGCGAGGCGGATCGAGAGATCGAGCGTGCGCTCGACGAGCGCGGCGTCGAGGCGTTGGACGGGCGACTCTTGATGGATGCCGGCGCATTGGATGATCGCGTCGACCCGGCCGAATGCGTCGACGCAGTGGTGGATGGCCGCCACGACGGCTTGCGGATCTCGGAGATCGAGCGCCTCCGCGTGCACCTCGACACCGAGTCCGCGGAGATTCCCGGCGACCTCCGCAACCTTGCGCGGATCGCGCCCACTTCCGTCGAGGGCCGTTCCGAGATCGACGAGATAGAGCCGGGCACCTTCTCGCGCGGCGTAGGACGCGACGGCCGAGCCGATGCCGCCCGCCGCGCCCAAGACGAGGATGGCTTCGCCTTCAGAAAACTGCTTCACCACGCTCGAGGTTATCGCAAACTCTGCCGAGCGCCATCAGGTTCCGATGCCCACGGGCGGCGGATGCCGTCGGTCGCTCTACCGCTCGTTTGTGCGTTCCCTCGTGCGAACCGGCGATGGATCCTCCCCCCGTGGGGCCGCGTCAGGGGACACGCGGTAAATCAGGCGCTCCAAGAGCCGTGAGTCGGCGTTCCCGGGCACGCCACACCTCTTGATCTGCGGTCGAGCGCTTCTTCTCACCTGTCGTTCCTCCGGCTCGCTGGGAGTCCCTTAAGGGCCTTATCATCAGGACGATCAACGCTCCCATACCTTGGGTCCGCTCTCCTCGCCGAATTCGAATTCGGACGCATCGGATTGCCACATCCGCATCCGGTGCTGCTATACTCGCGTCCGTGTCCATCGCAGAATTCGGCCGCTACGAGCTGATCCGCAAGATCGCCGCTGGGGGGATGGCGGATGTTTTCCTCGCACGAGAGTGGGGTGAGGCCGGCTTCTTTCGTGAGCTCGCCATAAAGCGCCTTTTTCCGCATCTCGTCGAGCACGCACCCTCGTTGCGCAGTTTCCAGACAGAAGCCCGTCTGATGAGCGAGTTTCTGCACCCGAACATCCCGCAGGTTTACGATCTCGGCTATTGCGACGGGCAGTGGTACGTCGCGATGGAATATGTGGATGGTCCCAACCTCGCCGATCTCTCAAGGATGAGTGTGCGGAACAATCAGCCGATTCCGCTCTCCGTCGCGTTGGGGATCATTGTGCAAATTGCGCATGGGCTCCATCACGCTCACGAGCGCAAAGATCGCGCAGGGCGTTCCATCGGATTTGTTCATCGCGATCTCACGCCGCAAAACATCATGATCACGCGCGATGGCGCGGCGAAGCTCATCGATTTTGGCGTCGCCCAGACCAACGCCTACGCGGAGGAGCGTGGATTGGTGCGTGGGACCTATGCCTATATGGCCCCGGAACAGGTGCGCGGTCACGCGCTCGATCGCCGTTCCGATGTCTTCGCACTTGGCATCATTCTCTATGAGCTCACGACCGGAGTCCGGCTCTTTTCGGGCGATGAGGTGCGCATCATGCGCGCGATCACCGAAGAAGACGTCCCACCGCCTTCTTATCGCGTCGCGGGCTATCCCATTGATCTCGAAGCGATCGTGATGGCGGCGCTCGCGCGCGATCCCGATCAACGCATCGCCACCGCCGCCGACCTCGCGCTGCACCTCGAGAATTTTGCGATGAATGCGCGCGTCCTGATCGGCCCTCCCGTCGTCGCGCATCATCTCCGCGAGGTCGCCCCGAGCGAGCGGCTCCCCGAAGAAGAACTCGGCTTCGTCGATCCCCGCATCTCGCAGCCGGGCATGCCGGCTCCCTTCTACGATCAGAATGGGGACGAGCTCGATCCGGACGATACCGGCGTTCGGCGCTCGTTGATTCCTCCCGGAACGCCCGGGGGCGCCATGCAAAGCGGAATCTATAGCGACTCGGCGCGCGCGATGCTCGATGCGATCGAAGATGAGATCGCCGAGCTCTCCGACCTCTTCGAAGAGGACGACGGAGATTGGGATGAGGACGATCCGCGCTAAACGATCGTCGCGCTCGATCGCGCTGCCCTTGCTCGCCTCATTTTTGCTGAGCGGCTGCCCGCGGGAGCACTCGGACGCGCCACCCCCGAGCGCAGCGAAACTGTGTGAGAGCGACGCTGAATGTAACCCGCTACCCCGAGGCGATGAAGCGCTCTGCGGCGAGCTCTTCGCCTGTGTCGATTCCTATTGCGAGGCCGAGCCCCATCGAATTGTCCCATGCCTGACCGACGACGATTGACGCGCGGCTGAGCGCCAGTCGAGTTGCGGTCGGCCTTTGATGGGCTTATTGACTCAAGCCTCTTCGGAGGCTGAGATCTCGGGAGCGTCATCGTCGCGCTCGCTCGCGGAGTCATCGACGGTCCGCTCCTCGGGCGGGCGCTTACCGTAAATCGGCGCCTCGCCCGGCCGCGACCAATCGACCCAATATGCAGAGCGCTGACGCACGTCGATATGAACGAAGGTGCTGCGCGGATAATAGCCGCAGCCCGTTCGAGAGAGGCGGCGGCAATAATCCCTCAATGCCGTATTCGGGACGCCCGGAATCCGGATATCGAGCGCTTGGCCGGCGGTATGACGGCTGGTATCGCGGGTGTATCCGCCCGGTTTCCGGTACCCGCTGATGATGAGGATTCGGCGCCCTCCGAAATAATCGCTCACGCGGGTGAGGACGCGAAGGAGGCGCGGATCGGGAAGCTTCTTGGCGCCCGTCTGGCGATGCTGCATGAGCACAGAGAGGCGCCGTCTCGCCTCGGCCCGCGGTCGTCCGCTCGCATCGAGCAGGCGCATCTGCATGGTGGCGCCGCCGATCCGGCTCGCATGAACGACGCCCCGCTGCTTGGGCCGACCCCATTTGCGACCTCCGCTCACGGGCTCGTGACCCGGTAGAATGAGCTCCTGTCCGACACGGATGATCGAGTTGCGCTTGAGGTTATTGACCTCAAGCAGCTCATCGATGGTGGTGTGATAGGTGCGCGCGAGGGCGCCGATTGTATCGCCGGGCCTGACATAAATGACCCCGCTCTCGGGGATCACGAGGACCTGGCCGAGCCGCAGGGTGGAGTCTTTGCTGATGCGGTTTGCGGCGGCAAGATTTTCGACGCGAACACCGTAGCGCCGGGCGATGCGTGTGAGGGTATCGCCCGAGCGAACACGGTATTCGTCGCCCCCATCCTTTGCCTTCAGCTCGAGCGGCACCATCAAAAACGCGGCGAAGAGGAGGCAGAAAGAGAGCTTGAGGATGATTGAGGTTCGGCTTCGGTAGCTCATGAAAAAAATACGTTCACGACCTAAGGCGTTCTCAGAGCCCAACAAGTCTCATTTGCAATGGTAAACCAAAAGGTCGTGAATTTCTAAGGCTTTCTTTCGAGCGCGTCGATGAATCGATGGCAACTTTTGCTGCGGTCGGAATATTTTCTTGTCGTTTTTTTGCAATGCGGGGTGGAATTCAGTGAGGATAGCCAAAGTTCGTGACGTTCGTTGACAACCGAGAGTGAATGCAAAGCGCAGCTACTGTGCGCGGAAAAGCATTAAGTACCGTATAATTACGCCTAAATTATACATCATTTAGGCGTCGAACCTTGACGGAGTGGCTTTTCAGGCATAAGTAAAGTGAGCGCCGCGGGAGACTCTCTCCCGGGCCTCCTTTGATGCACCTGATGCGGGCCGACGACGAAAACATTCGAGACGTCCAACCTCCGAAAGTGAAATCGGACACGACGGAGGAAACCGCCCAGCCGCGTGTTAAGAGTGCGAGACCCAAAGTGGGCCCGTACCCGAACAACGTCCGCAAGGTCCGAATCGAGAAAATGCTTTCCAAGGCAGAGCTCGCGCGACGCGCGAACGTCTCGGTTTTGACGATCGATCGCGTTGAAAAGGGCTTCGGGTGCCGTGTCGATACGAAACGGAAAATCCTCGAGGCCCTCGGTCTCAGCCTCGCGGATAGAGTTCGTATCTTCGGCGAGGAGGAATAATGCGGCGCATATGGCATCCGAAGGTAGGAATCTTGTTGGCGTAGACATCGGTTCGACGTCCATCAAGGTATGTGAGATCAAAGAGTCCCGGCGAGGCATCACCCTCGAGCGATTTGGATTCCATCCTCTTCATGAGGAGGCGATCGTCGACGGTCATATCCGTGACACCGCCGCGGTAGTCGATGGTCTGGAGCGCCTCTTCCATAGGAGCCGAAGAAAGCGCATCGCAATCCGCGCGAGCGGCCATGGCGTGATCATCAAGAAGATCACGCTCCCTTTGATGACGCCCGAAGAGCTCGCTGAGCAGATCGGTTGGGAGTCGGAGCAGCACATCCCTTTCGATCGAACGGAGGTGCAGATCGACCACCAAATCCTCGCGCGGAATGAGGGCACGGGGCAGATGGACGTGCTCCTCGTCGCCGCGAAGCTCGAGGAGTTGAACTCGCTCTTGAACGTCACGCAAGATGCCGGGCTTCGCCCGCTCGTCGTCGATCTCGACGCCTTCTGCGTGCAAAACGTCTACACGCGCGCTTACGGCGAATCCCCTGAAGATGAAACTCACGTCCTCATCCACACCGGGGCATCGCTGACCACGATCAACATCATCTCTCGCGGCATCACCGCATTCACGCGGGATATCGCCATGGCGGGGAATATGATCACCGAAGAGATCCAGCGGCGCATGGGCGTTTCCTTTGCCGAGGCCGAGGCGATGAAATGCGAACCCACCCCGCTTCCCGAGGTCGCATCCGCAATCGATCTTGCGGTGGACCGCCTCGTGAGCGAGGTGCACCGCTCACTTGATTTCTATATCGGGACGACCGGCGACGATGCCATCTCGAAGATCTTTTTGAGCGGAGGCACGGCGAACCTCGAACCGCTCGTCCATGAGCTTGAGCGCCGCCAGGGTTCGGTCGCCGATCGAGGCGGAAGCGCCATCGAGGCGACCGTCGAGCGCATCGATCCGCTCCTCGTCGCTCACCCCGATCCGAAAAAGGTTGACCCGGCAAGTCTTGTCGGCAGGAGCTTGCAGATGACGGTTGCCCTCGGGCTCGCGCTCCGAAAGGAGAAAGAGAAGCGATGATCCGGATAAACCTGCTCCCCCCGGCACGTGGCGGTCGGGCGCGCGGCGCGAGTGGGGATTCGACGCTCTGGGCGGGGATCTATCTCGTCTCGGCGGCGGCGCTGGCGGGTGGTCTTGCGCTCTATCATCTGAGCCGCAGCTCCGAGCTCGAAGAGCTACGGCGCGCAAACCGCGAGGTCCAAGCGCAGGTGGATAAGCTCAACGCCGAGACCGCGCAGATGGCACAGCTCAAGGCGCAGCTCGCGGAGAGCGAGCGGGTCGAGGGGATCATCGAGACGCTCCAGCGGGGGCGCACGGGACCGACTCGAGTCCTCATGGAGCTCCGCAATATCCTGAGCGAGGGCCGTGGCCCGAGCATCGACGCTGCGCAACTCGAGGCGCTTCGCCGCGAAAACCCCAACGCCGGCTTCGACGCGAGCTGGGACGTGCGCCGTGTCGCGCTCCTCAGCTTCACAGAAGAAAAGGGTAACTGCAAAATCACGGGAGTGGCCCGGACCAACCGAGACGTGGCCGAGTTCCTTCGCCGCATCACCCTGTCGAGTCTTTTCGAAGACACAATCCTTTCTCGTACCGAGATGGCGAGCTCGAAGGGGCCCGACGGGAAGAACCTCATCAACTTCGAGCTTTCATGCCGGGTGAGTTATTGAAATGAGAAAGACCAAGACAAACTCATTTGAATCGCTGCCCATCGGCGGAAAGCTCGGGGTGTTGGGTCTCATCCTCATCCTGGTGTCGGTGATCTACGCAATGGCGTTTCACTTTCCGCTCGACGCCGATATCAAGAGTGCGAAAACGCGCTATCGGAATACGCAGCAGGAGCTTCAGAACGCCGAAAATAAGCGACGTGAGTACCTGATGCTTCAAGAAGAAGTGGCGCGGCGCGAAGGAAGAGATCGCGATTTTAAGCGCATTCTTCCGGTAAATGCGGAGATGCCGGTCTTTCTTGAGAGCCTGAACCAAACGGCAGAACTAAGCGGTCTTCGCATCGAGCGAATCGAACCTCGTCCCGAAGAGACCACCGATCTTTTCGTGCGAATTCCGGTGTCTCTTCAACTCCAAGGGCGCTTTCTCCAGTTGGCCAAGTTCTTCTATAACGTCAGTCAGCTTCAGCGGGCGATCAATATGGAAGACATCCGGCTTGAGTCGCCGACAGTTAACGAAAACGACGAGGTTGAGCTCAAAGTGACCGTTCGTGCGACGACCTTTAGGCAGCCTGATCAAGCGGAGGCCAAATGATGATGAGCCGGTTGAATCGCTTCACGCTGCTGCTCATTCCGGCACTGGTCGCTTGTGATGGCGGCAGCGAGATTGTCGTTGGCGAGGGACCTCGTCCGATGTTCGGTTCGCCGAGCGCCGCGAGCCCACAGGATGCGTCCGCAGGAGCCGAGGAGGCGGAGGAAGAGGCCGCACACTTGCGCCTCCGCTATGAAGACTCCGATTTCGTTGAGGCCGATACAAAGACGCGCGATCCCTTCCGCAACTTCCTCGCGAGCTCGCGCCGTGAGGTGCCCGCGCTGACGACATCTCAGCGCGCCGTGGTGATGCCCGAGACGGCCGTCGACGAGATGCGCCTCATCGGGATCGTCCATCAAGGGCCCGCTGGGTTTGCCATGCTCGCCGACCGCCAAGGTGTCGGGCATATCGTTCGGCAGCGCGACTACATCGGTCGGCCCGAAATCCTTCAGATCGGGACCGAGGCGACGATTCCCGTCCAGATCAATTGGCAGGTCTATCGCATTCGGGATCGCGAAGTCATTCTCCGAAGAGAAGACCCTTCGAACCCGGACGGACCTGCACTCACTCGCTCGATTCTCATGGCGGATGAGAGCACCGAATCCAGCAATCTTGCAGCGCCCGTCGATCCTGACGCCGAGCGCCGAGAAGACGATCAAGCGCGGCGAATCCTCGAAGCGATTCGCGGCGGACAGGGGGGGCGATGACTCATTTTTCGGCTT
>JAAZAH010000223.1 GCA_012514415.1 Sandaracinaceae bacterium | reverse complement strand
CGCTTCGAGGCGATGATGCGTGGCGAGGGGGGGACGCCGCATTACCTCGGGAAAGAGCGGCGGGCTCCCGATTTTGAGCTCGTCGATCATCGAGGAGAGCGGTTCAAGCTGAGCGAGCGTCGTGGGCGCGTCGTGGTCCTCAACTTCTGGTCCATCACTTGTCCTCCGTGCGTCGAGGAGATGCCTTCGCTCGAAGCCCTCTCCGAGGTCGCCGCGAAATACGGTGATGTCGACATCGTCGCACTCTCGGCTGACGCAGGCTACCATGAAGTCCGCTCCATCCTTTCCCCAAACTCGAGGATCATCCACCTCTTCGATCCGGAACTCAAGATCATCCGCGATAAGTTCGGCACGGAGCTCTTCCCCGAGACGTGGATCATCGATCGCGATGGGTTGATTCGCTTTCGCTACGACGGCGCTTTTAACTGGTCGAATCCCGTCGTCCTCAGCTTGATCGAGCGCTTTCGCTGAAGCCTAATCTTCGATCAGGAGCTCGAAGAGCGTGAGCCCACCGCCGATGGCGAGGGCGAAGAACGCACTCAGCAAAAGGTACCACACGCCGAGTTCGCTTCCCGTGGCTCCATCGAGCGCTTCCCGGCTTCCAACGACGCCGATCAGGATTGCCGGAGTGAGGAGCGGAAAGAGGACAACGCTCAGGATGAGGTCACGGGCGCGGGTTACGACGGTGAGCGCACCAAAGAGGCATCCTGCGGCGGTGAAGCCAGCGGTTGTGAGCAGCAAGAAGGCGGCAACGTGGAGAAGAGGTCGCTCGAGATCGAGGTGAAAGAAGAGGGCAACGAGGAGGAGTGCACCTAGGTTGATCAGAGAGAGCATCGCGAACGTGGCGATGCATTTTCCGAGGTAGATCGCCGCGCGGGGGATGGGGGTGAGACGGAGCCCGCGCATGGCTTCGAACTCGCGCTCGCGCGCAAAGCTTCGTCCGAAAGCGAGCACGCCCGAGAACGCTGCTGCGACATAGACGACGCCTGGCGCAATGCGGCGTGCCTCCGTCGGATCGAGATAGAACGCCAGTGACGCAATGAAGACGACGAGCGCGGCGAAGAGGCCGGCTGCGCTCAAGAGCTCCTTGGTCCGGAATTCGATCCGGAGGTCTTTTTCGGCGACCAGGAGTGATGCGCGGAGGAGGGTCATCATGAGGTGGGTGAGCTCGAGCTGGGGGTGGGGCGACGGGCTCGCTATGGGCCCGGAGCCGCGTCTGCGTCTAGAATCTTGCCGTGGTGGATGCGGATGCGTCGATCACAGACCGCTGAAGCGAAGCGCTCGTCGTGTGTGACGAGGAGGATGATGGCTCCACGTGCTCGCTCTTGGTCGAGAATCCGTCCGAGCCTCTCGAGCCCTTCTCGATCAAGCCCATTGGTTGGCTCGTCGAGGAGGAGGAGTCGCGGCGAATGAAGGAGAGCACGACCCAGCGAGAGGCGCTGAAGCTGTCCGCGCGAGTAGGTGCGCGCGGGGCGGCCCAAATAGGCGCCGTGCCCAAGGAGCTCCTCCAGACGCGCGAGGCGTTTGAGCCGCTCCTCTTTGTCGCGGTAGCCGTAAAAGCGCGCGAAGAGATCGAGGTTCTCTCGCGCGCTGAGATCGGGATAGACCATCGGCTCGTGTCCGCTATATCCGATCTGCGCGCGGAAACGCTGCGGCTCCGACGCAGGCTCATCTCCGAAGTAGATCTCGCCACTGGTCGGGCGCCCGAGAAGCGCCATGAGCCGAAGGAGCGTACTTTTTCCGCTCCCGTTCTCGCCTTCGAGGTGCGTGATCTCTCCCGCACAAAAAGAGTGGCTCACGCCGCGAAGCGCGCGGGTCGTCCCGTACGTTTTCACGAGCCTCTTGACGGAGACCTGCTCGAAATCGGCTGCCACGGTCGCGGAAGATAACACGGACAGCGCCGACTAGCCCTCGAGGCTGTGCACGATCGCGGCGCGCGTGATCTCGAGCAGCTTCTCGAGCGCATCTTGAGGGATGTTGAGGGGCGGGACCAGGTAGAGCGTATCGCCGAGAGGGCGGATCTGCGCACCAAGCTCGAGCGCCTTCCTCGACGCACGCCAGCCGCGTTCACCGAAATAGCCGTCTTCACCAAGCTCGAGCGCGGCCACCATTCCGATGGAGCGCACGCCGTTGACGCCCTCGATGGCGCGGAGTTGGTGCATCCCGCGCTCGAGCTGGTTCGCGCGCTCTTTTGCGATCTCGAGGATGTTCTCTTCACGATAGATCTTCAGCGTCTCGAGTGCGACGGCGGCGCCAAGCGGATTCCCGTAGAACGTGTGACCATGAAGGAGCGCGCGCGATTTATCTCCGCGAAACCCGTCGTAGATCGTTTCGGTGGCGAGCGTCGCGGCGAAGGGGAGGGCGCCGGCCGAGAGCCCCTTCGCTGCCGCGATGAGATCGGGGATGACGCCCGCGTGTTCGACCGCCCAGAAGGGGCCCGTTCGGCCGTATCCGGTAAAGACTTCATCCACGATGAGGAGGACGCCTGCCTCCTTCGTCGCTTCGCGAAAGCGCCGCAGGATGTCTTTGGGATAGATGCGCATCCCACCCGCGCCTTGGACGATCGGCTCGACGATGAGTGCGGCGAATTGATCGCCTTCGGTCTCGAGCGTCTCTTCGATGAAGCGGGCGACATTCTCCCAGCTTTTGTCCTCGGGTTCGGGCGCGTGAACGACCTCGAATTTCAGCGGGTCAAAGACCGCGTGGAAAGCGCTTGCCGAACCAAGGCTCATCGCGCCGATGGTATCGCCGTGGTAAGCGCCTGAAAGCGAGAGGAAACGCCTCCGCGCCTTGGCTCCATTTTGTTGGAAGTATTGGAAGGCCATCTTCGCAGCAATTTCAACGGCGCTCGATCCATTGTCGCTGAAGAAGACGCGTGAGAATCCCTCGGGTGCGCGCGCGATGAGCTCTTCGGCAAGTGCGATCGTCGTCTCGTGTGTCGAACCGCCAAACGAGCAGTGCATCAAGCGATCGGCCTGACGCTTGAGGGCGTCGACGATCCGCGGATGGCGATGGCCGAGATTATTACACCACCACGATCCGCTCGCGTCGAGGATCGCACGCCCCGTCTCATCGTAGAGATAAGGTCCCTCAGCGCGCTCGACGATGAGCGGCTCGTATCGCTCGTGATCTTCGGAAGAAGTGTAGGGCCGCCATAAATGACGTCGATCGCTCGCGATGAGCGCGTCTCGATTCATCATGGCTCCTTCATAGCAGCAGCCGCGGCTTGGTGCGCTCTTCCGACTCAGTGCGCGCTGCCGAAAGCGAACTCGAAGGCATAGCGCGCGTAGCCATTTTGAGCGGGTGGCGCTTTGATCGAGCGCGCCGCGCTGAGGAGGCAACTTTGAAATTCAGGATCCCCAAGAGGCGGGCCTTCAACGCCCACCCGGGAGAGCGCGCCGCGATCGTCCACGGTAAACACAATGTCCAGGTTGCCGCGCTCGGGCCGATCGCTCCGAAGGAGCAGCTGCTCATAGCAGCGAACGAAGTCCCGTCCCTTGTCGACAACGGCGCGCGCGATCTCGCCGGAGCGGTGCCGCCCTTTTCCATCGATCCGCTCGCCTTTGACGAGGCTGACGCGGGTGCTGAGCTGAACTCGCCCGCTTTCCCGAACCATCGAATTGCCTTCGCCCGTGCTGACGACTTCGGGCTCGGGTTCGGGTTGGCTCGCTTTCGGGATGCAGCGGAGGAGCTCGCTCGCGGCGGTGCGGAGTTGCTCCTCGAGGACTTCGATGGTGCGGAGCGCATCACGATGCGCGGCGCTGCCCGCCGGAGCACGCTTCAATTGGCGGATCGCCTCGTCGAAGAGGCCCTTTAGACGGTTGATGCGGGCAGCCGCATCGGTCGCGCAGCCATGGCTTCGTTCGATCTCGAGTAAGGGGCGATCATTTCGCTGAGCGGATGCTGCCGGGAGCGAACCCACGAAGAGTGTGAGGAGGATGAGGCGGGGGAGAGTGAGCGTTCGCATGATCGACCTTATTCGTTGGACGCTCCCTCAGGAGAGCACATTCACTGCGAGCGCCTCAAGAGGGAGAAATCAGCACCTCGCGCCTTCCCCCTGCTTTTGTAGGCGGGGGGCCGACAACACCTTCTTTTTCCATTTGTTCCACGAGTTTGGCCGCCCGGTTATAACCGATCGACAGGTGGCGCTGGAGCTGGCTGATCGAGCACGAACCGGCTTCGGCGACGATTTGGACCGCGCGATCGTAGAGGGGCAGGTCCTCGTTGGAGATGAGCCCCATGCCCTCATTGTCTTCGTCGCGTGGCCGAGTGATGTTTTCGTCGTAAACGGGCGTGCCTTGAGTGCGGAGGTGATCGCAGACCGCGTGGACCTCATCTTCCGAGATGAAGGCAGAATGCACGCGAAGGAGATCGCTCGTACCGGGGGCGAGGTAGAGCATATCGCCCATGCCAAGCAGATGCTCAGCGCCTTGGCGCGTAAGGATCGTCTTCGAGTCCTCGCGCTGGCTGACCTTATAGGCGATGCGAGCGGGAAAGTTGGCTTTGATCATCCCCGTGATCACATCGACCGAAGGGCGCTGGGTCGCGAGGATGACGTGGATCCCCGCAGCTCGTGCCTTTTGCGCGAGACGAGCGATGCAGGCCTCGACGTCCTTGGCCGAGACCATCATGAGATCCGCGAACTCATCGACGACGACGACGATATAGGGAAGCTTCGGCGGAATCTCGGGCGCATCGGCCTCTTCGCCGTCGCTCGGATCGAGGTAAAGCTCTTCGCCGTCGGGTCCTTGCGCTCGAACCTTCCCGACGCGCCCCGGGACGAGTTTTTCGAGTTCGAGCTCACCGGCCTCCACGCGTTCGACCTTCTTATTGTAGCTCTTGATATCGCGGGTCCCGGCATCCGCGAAGAGCTGATATCGGCGCTCCATCTCATCGACCGCCCAGCGGAGCGCGAGCGCCGCTTTATTCATATCGGTGACGACCGGCAGGAGCATATGCGGAATGTCGTCATAGACCTTCAGCTCGACCACCTTCGGATCGATCATCAGGAGGCGAACCTCATCGGGCGTGCGCTTATAAAGCAGGCTCGTAAGCATCACGTTGAGCCCGACGCTCTTACCCGCACCCGTCGCGCCTGCGACGAGTAGGTGCGGCATCTTTGCGAGATCGGCATAAACAGGCTGGCCCGTGATGTCTTGCCCAAGCGCGATAGGAAGCGCCCCGTCGTGCTTTTGCCAGCGCTTATCCTCGAGGACGGTGCGCAGATAAACGGTAGCGCGATGATCGTTCGGGAGCTCGAATCCGACGCGTGCTTTCCCCGGGATGGGCGCCACGATCCTCACGCGCTGTGCCGCGAGGGACATTGCGATATCATCGGCGAGCCCGGCGATCTTGGAGACCTTCGTCCCGCTCTGCGGCTCGAATTCATACATCGTTACAACGGGGCCAGGGTGAATCTCGTCGACGCGACCCTTTACGCCATAATCCGCAAGTGTCTCTGTCAGGCGATCGGCGTTGGCGCGCAACACCTCGGGATCGATCGGAATCGAGTGCCTCTCTCCACACTGAAGCAGCTCGGTCGAGGGAAACTCGAACGTTCCGCGGCTCGTCTCGACATCGCTCGGGTTGATCTCGAGCTGTGTCTTTTGGGGCGAGACAATCGTCGGTCCCCCGCTCGTTCTTTTTGATTCGCCTTGGGGTG
>JAAZAH010000222.1 GCA_012514415.1 Sandaracinaceae bacterium | reverse complement strand
GTTTTTACGGGACCAATCAGCCGCTCACCCTTGAAGAGGTGCCGGAGCCCAAGGCAGGGCCCGGTGAGGTCGTCGTTACAGTCCGCGCAGCCGGAGTTTGCCATTCGGATGTGAGCGCACTTGACGATCCGGGGTGGATGCCGCTCTTTCCGCGCCTTCCGATGACACTCGGTCATGAAAACGCTGGGGTGATCAGCGAGGTCGGCGAGGGCATGGATCATTGGAAGGTGGGCGATCGCGTTGGCCTCTCGCCGATCATGCCCGATGGCGATGCCATCGGCTACGGGAAGTGGGATGGCGGCTTTGGGCCGAAGATTCGCGCGACGGATGCGAACCTCGTCCGCCTCCCTGACGAGGTCTCGTTCGAGCTGGGCGCGATGGCGACCGATGCCGGCCTGACGGCATATCACGCCATGGTGGCTCGAGGCGGCGCCGCCAAAGGGAAGAAAGTGGGCGTGATTGGACTCGGTGGACTTGGCTATATCGGAGCGCGGGTCGCGGTCCTCCTTGGTGCCGAGGTCTACGGAGCCGACATCTCCGAGAGTGCGCGTGGTCTTGCAGATGAGATTGGCCTCGCGGGAGTTGGCGCCTCCATCACCGAGTTCAAAGATAAAGGCCTCGAGATCATCGTAGATTATGCGGGCTTTGGAACGACGACGGCCGAAGGGATCGAGACGCTCGCCGAGCACGGTACCTTCGTGCAGGTCGGCATGGGCCGACTCGAAGCGACGATCCGCACCTACCCGATCATCATCAATCAGCTCAATATCTTGGGGTCGAAATCCGGCACAAAGGAAGATCTCGAGGCGCTCTACGATCGGATGCGCTCGGGCAAGCTCAACCCACCCGTTCGGCTCATCGAACATGCCGATATCCCCGTCGCGATCGATAAGCTCCGGAAGGGCGGAGTTGTGGGTCGCTTCATCGCCGTTTATGACGCGGAATAGATGAGGTGTTGGTAGGTTGAATCATCGCCGCTCTTTCCGCGTCTCACCTAGAGTGAGGGTCGTATGCTCACGATGAAGGCGATAAAGATGGGCTCGGCTCCCAGCGACGGCCGGAAAAAAGCGCGCCAAGCGCCCTTTGCGATGAGAAGGCTTGGAGTCGTCGCCATCCTCTTTGCTTTTTCGTCTGGCGGGATTGTCGAGCTCGGTCAAGCGGTCGTCAAAGCGCAGGCTCCGCTGAGCGGCACTTACGAAAATACCGCAAGCGATTTGGGGCGCGGAGCCATCGAAGAGGGTGTGGACCATGGGCTCAGCAAAGCTGGGCGCATCATCCGAGGCATCGCCCGTCAACGCCTCCTCAAAAACAATCCGCCCGTCCGCCGTCTCGAGATCCGCCTGAGTGAACACGAGTCACGGATCGATTATGACGATTCGAGGAGCTATCGCGGACCGATAGGCGTCGGCGATCCCCAAAGCTGCCGCTCGCCCGATGGAGGCAAGGTCGACGTTCACTATACGTGGGATCGCGCGACGCTCATCGAGATCGCCGAAACGCGCGAAGGCTCCGCGCGCATTCACTACACGCTCGAGGGCGATCGTCTGCGGGTCGAGACGCATATCGAAAGCCGGTTTTGCCGGCGCCCATCCGCTTCACGCTCTATTTTCGGCGACTCTAAGGGCTTGATGGGCCATGAAAGAGCGCAAGCTGCGCTTTGAGTGAGCCGCGGAAGGCGGCTCTTGGCTTTGGCCCACGCGGGACACGGGCCCGGGACACGGGGGCGAGGTGCCCACGACAGCGGCGCGGACGTGGATGCCAAGAGCCCAATAAACAAGCGTCGGTGCGAGAGGCGGGGCTTGAACCCGCACGTCCGAAGACACCGGATCCTAAGTCCGGCGCGTCTGCCAATTCCGCCACTCTCGCATGAGGCCGAAGCCTCGTTCCTCCGGCGCGTTCCGCGTCCATCGCGTCCCATCGCGGAGGGGTTGCGCCCCCAGTCCTGAGGGGCACAGGGACTTTAGCACGAACTTCCCGTTTGCGCGCACCTTCGCTTAGGAAGCGAGCCTCTTTTCCTCGATCGCCTCCTGAGCGTCTTGAAGCGCGCGGTGGAGCCGTTCGAAGAGGGCTTGGCTCTCCTCATGAAGATCGTCGTCGAGGGAGATATCGAGGAGCGTTGTCTCGAGCCTCCTGAGCGCCGCGAGCGCTTTTTTTATCGCCTCCCCTTCAAGAACCGCGTCGGATTTCGGGTGGATGATTGGGTCGAAGCGCTTGCGGAGGCTCTGGACGGGTGCTCCTTCTTCAAAGATGGCTTGTTTGAGTTCCGCGATCACGTCTTCAGAGGGGAGGCGCGCGTCCTCGTCGTCGCGCTCATGCTCACGGAGCGCTTTGGCGAGATAATCGACCGAGTCCACCGATGGGATGGGCTGCGCGATTCCATCGTAGTTGAGAACCTTAGGCGCATGCTCCCGGATGGTTGAATAGCTCAGCATTAGCTTTTCGACGGTTGGCCGCTTGAGCCGAAGCTCTTGAAAGCAATAGGCGTAGACGTCGGAGTAGCCCCACGCCTCGTAACTCTGTCGATTTCGAATCTCGAGAATCACGCGTGCCATCTCGATCCACGAGCGTTTGAACTGGCGCGCGGTCTCGACGGCGCGAAGGCGCAAGCCCGTTTCGCCCTTTTCACGAAGGCTCTCTGCAAATCGATCCAACTCATCGATGGAAGACATGATGAATCCCTAGATCAAAGTCCGGAGGAGCGAAAGGGAATTCTCCGTTCCCCCGGCGCTCCGAGAATTCGTGTCGCTGCCGTGATAGGTTTTCTTCATGGGACTTTTGATTGACGGCCAATGGCATGATGAATGGTATGATACGAAATCGACCGGTGGGCGGTTTGTGCGCACCGAGGCGCAGTTTCGCATCCCCTTGAGCGATCTTCCGAACGAGCGCTTCCAACTCGGCGACAAACGCTATCACCTTTTTGTTTCGTACGCGTGTCCTTGGGCGCACCGCACGCTCATTGCGCGGAAGCTTAAAGGACTCGATCGCTTCATCGATTACACCTCGGTGTCGCCCCTGATGCTGAAAGAAGGCTGGGAGTTTGACGCCACGCACCCTGATCCGCTCTTTGGCTCGCGCTATCTGCGCGATCTCTATCTCCGGACCGATCCGAAGTACACAGGTCGCGTGACGGTTCCCGTCCTTTTCGATCGCGACAAGGGGCGCATCTCATGCAATGAGAGCGAGGAAATTCTTCGGCTCTTCGATGTGGCGGAGGAAGGTTCAGGCCCAGAGCTCTATCCGAAAGCGCTCCGCCAGGAGATCAATGAGCTCAACGCCTATGTCTATCCGAACATCAACAATGGCGTGTATCGCGCCGGATTCGCGACGACCCAAGAGGCGTACGAAGAGGCGGTGGAGCCGCTCTTTCGAGCGCTTGACGTGCTGGAAGGGCGCCTCGAGGGGAAGCGTTATCTCGTGAGGGATACGCTGACCGAGGCCGATATCCGACTCTTCACAACCCTCGTCCGCTTCGATCCGGTCTACGTCACGCATTTCAAATGCAACCTCAGGCGCATCGCGGACTGTCCGAATCTCTACGCGCATACGAGGCGCATCTACCAGCTACCGGGCGTCGCCGAGACGGTCCGAATGGATCACATCCGGAACCACTACTATCGAAGCCATCCGACCATCAACCCCTACGGCATTGTGCCCGTCGGGATGGACTTGGATCTCAGCCTGCCGGTTGAATCCTAGGCGGCGTGACGGTCGGCCTCGCCTTTCGCTTTTCGTGCAGCATCGCGACAGCGTAGAGCACGAGATACGAAGCCGTGAGGGTGAAGAGTGAAGCGAGGGGCGCAAGCTTCCCGCCCTCTTCGCCGACTGCATAGAGCGCGATGAAGGTGAGGGGGAGGTGTGCGACGTAAGTTTCGAGCGAGGCGCGCCCCAGCTTTGCGATAGGTTCAAAGCGCGCAAGGTCGAGGGCGCGGCTTATGCGGAGCGCGAGGGGAAAGAGAAGGAAGAAGTTGAGCACGCGGACGATGCCAAGGCTCCATTTATCGAAATAGACGAGATGAGCGCCCTGCTCGAGAGGTGGGTGGGGGATGTGGCGAGCGAGCGCGAGGGCGAGGATCAGCGGGAGGCTCGGGAAGGCCCAACGTTCGATACGCTCACGTGAGGGCAGCTTCCCTTTGGCCCACGCGATGCCGACGCCGATGCCGAGAAACCAAAGCAGCTGCCAGCCGAAGGGGTCGAAGGCGCCGCGATGGCGCATATCGGGATAGAAGGGGGGAAGCCACATTCGTTCGAATTCGGCGACCCACGCTTTGAGCCCGAGCTGCGCCCCGAGCCAGACGAGCGCGCTTAGACCGAGCACGATGCAAAAGCGCCCGGCGTCGATCAAACGCAGGATCGGCACGGTGGAGAGCATGAAAAAGATGTAAATCGGGAGAATGTCGAGCAGTGGCGGCTGATGAAGGAGCAGCGCGGCCTCGAGCGTTGCCTGGATTTGACCGACTTCGGCGTAGCGATAGGCGACGCCCGCGAGAGCGCCGTGGGTCTCTGGATCGACGAAGGGGGCGATCCCGAAAAAAAGTAGGAGGATCAGCCCGAGGTGGTAGAGATAAAGTTTTCCGACGCGACGGAGGAGCTTTTCTTGAGCGGCCCGTACGCCTTCTCGCTCCATGAGTTTCGTGTAGATCAGCCCGACGAGGAGCGCGGAGAGGAAGACGAAGCCTTCAGCGGACGAGACGAAACCAAACGGATAGTTGAGCCACCCGCGCGTCGCCGTCGGGAGATGCGAATAGGTCATCCAGACGATCATCAGCCCGCGGGCAATATCGAGCTCGAGGCGGCGCTCCATGACGATTAGCGTGTCATAAACCCAAGGTGTGTCCATTTGAGGATGACAGGGGCGCGGTGGAGATCGTAGTCCTCAATGGGCAGCCCCACGGTTTTTTTGCTGCTCTTCGAAGCGCGCGCGCTGAGCGTTTGATCGGCGCGAACTTGCGATCGTCCCTCGGCTGATGAAGATTTGAGCCGTTCCACCCACCATGGATCGTCTCGAATGCCTCGCATCCAACTCGCCACCTTGGGTTTCGCGATGCTCGCGCTTTTGCTCTTTGCGAAGGTGGCCGAGGCCGAGCGACCCTTCATCGTCGATAGCGCGGATTCGCTTCTCTTAAGGAAGGCGCAACTCGAGACCTACGTCATCGCCAACGATGAGTTCGTCGACCATTCCCTCTTCTTCAATATGGGGCTCACGGATTGGCTCGAGTTTTCGTTCGGCGCGAGGCATGGAATTCAGTTCGCTGCTGTTCAAGAGACCTATCGCTTGAACGCGCCGCTCCTCGAGCTGAAGGGGAGCGTGATGCGTCCGCGTGGCTGGAGACCGGGGCTCGCGCTGGTCTCGGGTGTGCGACCCCCATGGGGCGTCGGCGAGGCGCGACCGCGTGGGTTTGGCGGCTATGTGTACGCGTCCGTGACCGAGCGAATGTACTTCGATATCTTCGCCCTCCATCTCAATCTCGGCATCAACATGCAAGGCGAGGGCAAGGGTGTGCCTGCCGATCGAGCTTTGGTCGATTGGCTCACCGGCGGCGTCGCACTCGATGTCCGCGCCCATGAGCGCGTCGCCGTCATCGCCGAGTTTGCTTATCGCGATCCTTACGATCCACGTGCCAATCGACGGATGAATGTCCAAGGCGGCATCCGCATCTTTATCAACGATTGGACCGAGCTCGATTTTGGTCTTGGCGGCGGCTTCGATCGCGACATTCCCGCGCTCGAGCTTCGATCGGGGCGAGCGATTTTCGGGACCGCGGGCTTTCGCTTTCGCGATACCTATCGCTGGTGAGGCCGCTCCTTGTCGCTCGCGCGGATGAAGGAGGGGCCAATTGAGAAAGCCTCCCAACCGGGAGGCCATCTTCGTTTCGCGGGGTGAAGCGCAAGCTCACTGAGCGAGCTTCATGAGCCCGGGGAGCTTCATCGCGGCGGTCATATCGCCGTCGATCTTGATCTTGCCGCCCATGAAGGCCTGCATGGGATCAAGCTCACCTGCGACCATCGCGGACCAATCGGCGCCATCGACGGTGATGGTGGCGACGGCGTTCGGGTTGGGCTCACGGCTGAGGAAGTTGCCACCGTTGTCGCTCTTCATGTTGAGGACGAAGGTGCCACCGTCATCGCCCGTGATGTCGAACTGGAAGATGGCGTCGACCGCATGGGCCTCGCTGGGGTTCTCGGCCGCTTTGGCGGCGATCTTCTCGAAGATCTCGGCGGGTGTAGACATGAAAAATTCTCCGTTTTCTGGGATGGGGGCGACTCACCGCATGGGATGGACGAGAGCGCCATGGCCTTTCTATCCGATCTCGCGCGCGGTTGCACCCTAAGAATGAAGCGCCATTCAGTTTTGACGCGAAGGAAGGTGTTCGGCGAGGCCCAAGACGCGATCGAGAAGCTTGGGTGCCCGTCGAAGGAGCATGTTCACGAGGCGCGCATTTCCATCGGGCAAGATTTTGAATCCCGGCCGATCGAGGGCCTTCAGTGTGTATTTGACTGTCGCCTCGGCGGTGTACATCTTGGAGAGGCGATAGACCGGCGGGATCTCGGCGAGCGCATCGACCATGGGCGTCTTCATGGGTGAGGGGAGCAGCACGCGGATGTCGATCCTCTTCTTTCGGAGCTCGGTGCGGAGCGCCTCGGCATAGCCGACAATGGCGAATTTGGACGCGGAATACCCGGCGAGTTGGGGAAAGCCGCGGATCCCCGCGACGCTTGAGACAAAGAGCAGGATGGAGCGCTGAGCTGTCTCTTGATCGGCCTCGAGGATGGGGAGCGCCGCATGTGCGACGGCGATCGAGCCGAGGTAGTTCACCTCCATCATCGCACGGTTGTCCTCGAGCGAGACGCTCGACGCATCCCCGACCGCTAAAATGCCCGCCGACAGGAGCACGTGACCGATCCGTCCGGCAGCCTTCCGGCTCGATCGCATGGCGCGTTGAATTGCGTCGGCGTCGCGGAGATCGACAACCTCATGATGCGCTCCGAGCTCGGAGGCGAGGGCTCGAAGCTTCGCTTCCTCACGATCCCAAAGGATGAGTTTTGCGCCTTGATCGGCGAGTTGACGAGCGAATTCGGCGCCTAGGCCGCTCGCCGCGCCGGTAATCAGAATGGCTCGTTCGTCGATTTTCATCGCTCGCCCTCGAGCTTCGTATCGCCCGCAGCTTGGCTCAGCGTTGCGAGGAGGGATGGAAGCACCTTCGCGAGCGCGCGAAACGCGGCCCCACGATGACTCCGCGCGTTCTTCTCTTCGCTCGTGAGCTCGGCGCTGGTCTTGCCCAACTCCGGGATGAAGAGGAGGGGATCATAACCAAAGCCGCCATCGCCGCGTGGTTCCGTTCCAATCCGCCCCTCAAACTCGCCGCGCGTCTCATAAAGGACTTCGCCCGTGGAGGAGACCACCGAGAGCGCGCATACAAAGCGGGCTGCGCGTTCGGCCTCGGCAGCGCCCTCGAGCTCGCGAAGCAGCTTTTGGTTATTGGCACGATCGCGTTCTTCCCGGCTCTCGCCAACCCCGGCATAACGCGCCGAATGGATCCCGGGGGCGCCATCCAGCGCGTCCACTTCAAGACCCGAGTCTTCGGCGATGGCGACGAGCCCGGTGGCCTTCGCATAATAACGCGCCTTGATCCGCGCGTTTTCTTCGAAGCTGAGCCCATCCTCCACCGGCTCTTCGATGGGCGCGCCACGCGCTTCGACGATCTCGTCGAGTCCGACGAGCTCGAGTCCGGAGTTTTTGGTCGAGCCTTCGAGAATCTCTCGAATTTCGCGAACTTTATTTTGATTTTGTGTTGCGATGAGGAGACGCATCTCCCCTATTTCGCCGAGATTGGGCGCGTTTTCAACGCGAACCCCGACGAATGCGCTTGGGCTTGGGGGGCGGGTTCCGGATCACGAACTCTTCGAGGAGCTTTGAAGGATCGATGCGTCGCCCATTGCGGATGACCTCGAAATGAAGATGGGGTGCGGAATATTTGATTCCGGTTCGCCCCACCGTCCCGATCCGCTGGCCGCGCTCAACGCGCTCGCCGTTCTCGACATTGATCTCGTCGAGATGCATCGAGCAAGAGACGAGGCGATCGGGCGGATCGGCGCTGTTCTCCGGATCGCGAGCTGTGTCATGCTCGATACATACGTAGCGCCCGCCTTTTCCCATCCGCCTTGGCGAGAACCGGTTGGCGGCGCGGCTTCGCATGGGTCGCGCCGTTCCACGACCGGGAAGATCGACACCCGAGAAGGTGACCACGCCGGATGCGATCGCGAGGACAGGTTCGCCGCGGGTGCTATCAAAGTCGATGCCTCGATGTCGCCTCTTT
>JAAZAH010000221.1 GCA_012514415.1 Sandaracinaceae bacterium | reverse complement strand
TTTGAACGGCGGATGAAAAAAGCCGCTCCACCTTCGTGAGGGGCGGAGCGGCTTGGCTTACCGAAAGAGGATCGGCGCTTCGCGAGGAAAGCGCTCTATTCGCAGAGCCCGATGTGGTTCTCGAGTCTCAGGCCGAGGCTGATGTCGCGGCAGTTCTCGCCATCGAGCGCCATATCGGCTTGACCGGCGAAAAGCAGGTCGAGGAGCTCAATGGGGATGTCGAGCGAGCCGCCGGCGTCGACGATGGCCGCAAAGATGCCGGCGATGCCGGGACGAAGTGTGTCCTCGCCGCTTTCGGCATCGCCGTAGACGACGATGCCGCCGAGGATGAGGTCACCGGTCGCGGTATCGATCGCGACACGCGCTTGATTCAGCGTGAGCTTGAGATCGACGACGACAGGCACCTCCTTGAACTCGTCGGGATTTTCTTCGTCTTCGACCTCGACGTTGGTGATGTGGAGATCGCGCAGATCGAGAACGAGCACATCGGCCTCGCCCGAGTAGACCCCCGCGCCTTCATCGACGAGCGCCACCCCGTCGACCACGAGCTCATCGTTCACGAAGAAATCGAGCAGCGTTCCTTCATCCGTATGGCGAAGCGAGGCGCCGAAATGAAGCGAATCCCCGATGAGCGCGTCGATCGCCCCCTCGACATCGAGAAGCTCAGCGATGTTCGCAAGGAGAGTGCCGAGCTGGTTGTCGATGCCATCGGGGCCGTCGGGCATTCCACAGCCGTTTTCGGGGAGCTTTTGATCCGCGCTCTCTGTGGTATCTAGGCCGTCGAGATTGAAGCCCCAGGGGATGGGGGACGCGCCGTCGACCTTCTGAGCGAAGCTGAAGCTCGTCGCCGAGAGGCACATGCTGAGCTCGCAGGTGGGCGCCTCACCGGCCCAGTTTCCGCCCTCATCGCAGAGGCGCACCGCCCCGCCGACAAGGAGGTAACCGGCATCGCAAGAGTACGTGGCGACATCGCCAACGATCGGCTCATCGGCGACGTCGACGCTCCCATTTTCAGGATCGCTCAGCGGCTCATTACAGGGGAGCGGCTCGACGCATCGCGGAGCCTCACCGCTCCACTCGCCGTCATCTCCGCAGGTGCGCACGGCGTCGCCGAGAAGAGCCCAGTCTTCGCCGCAGCTATAGGTCGCCGTATCTCCCGGGCTGGCCTCGTCGGGCTGCTCCACATCTCCGTTTTCGATGCCGTCGAGGAGCGCGCAATGGACAGGCGGATCGGACTCATCCACGCACCGGGGAGCCTCGCCGCTCCACTGTCCGCTATCTTGGCAGGTGCGGGTCGCCTCGCCCTCGAGGACATAACCCTCATCGCAGGCATAATTTGCCGTGTCACCCGCCGCGGCCTCATCGGGCTGACTCACCGTGCCATTCGCCGGAGCTTGGAGCGCGACACATTCGGCATCGCTCGGGACGCAAATCCCTTCGTCGCACCGTTCACCGGGTGCACAATCACCGACGCCTGTGCATTTTTCGTCAGCCACATCATCGCCGCAGGCGATGAAGACCAACGCACCAATAAGAATCAAGTATCTACGCATCGTTCTCCCTCCTGGACGCGCCCGGACCGAAAAATCAATCGGCCGTGCGACGCCTCGATGCGTACGACTCCAACACGAAACAAGAGCGAATTACCACCCTTTACCGGATCTTTTTGGCAATTTTTATCACATAAAACAATTCTAACGCGAAATAAACTGGATTAATTCAATGCAATTAAATCGAGTGTCGATCGCTAACGTTCGGAGCGTAGCTGTACCCGAAGCCGATATGCGCCTTCTCCGGGGGGCTCATGCGCCCGGATGACGATGCGGTAGATGCCTCCCTCTTCGAGCAGCTCGTTGAGACGAGCCGTGGTCGTTCCGAAGCGAAGATCATCGTTATAGGCGAGTGGACGGTCGCGCGCGTCAAGAAGGTGAAGCACCGGATCGAACGCCTCGCTCTCGCATTCGGCGATGAGCCGCTGACCCGGGGCGGCTTCGAACTCGAACGCGTCGTAGCGCTCGCCTTGATCGAGGGTGGTGTCGCCTTCTTCGAGCCGTCCTTCGATCGTTTCCGAAAACTCACGCACGGGCCGAGTGCACGCGGAGAGCTCGGGTATCAGGAGGGAGAGCGCGAGCAGGATCAGAAAACGCGGTCGCCCCGCGCGCCGGCGCTCCCAAGAGAGGAGTCGGATCAAGGCCTCAGGTAGCTTCATCGGCGCCTACCATAGAACGCCCCGCGCAAAAATGCCGTCGCGTTCGTTCCCACACCGAACTCCTCGGAAAAGTCTTTCCGCCCGTAGACCACGAGCTGGAGGCCAATGGAGACGCGCTTTCCCAGCGTATAAGCGACATCTGCCGTCGCTCGGAGCGTATGGCGCCCCTCACCGCGCACGCTCGAAAGGAAATAGTCGACGAATCCGCGAAGGATCAGCCGGTTATCGCGCTCTTTCAGGAGCTCGAGATTCGTCATGTCGAGCCGGAGACCCAAACCGGGATCGACCGAGCGATTGGGATCGAGCAGTTCGGTCTCGAAACCCGCGCGAAATGAGAGCGTGAGCGGATCGAGGAGCCGGGAGATGGCACCGAGCGAGGGGCGCGCGAGAAAATGGTGAAAATCCCGCGTATCGGCGCGCGTGAACTCGCTCTCGAGATAGAGTTCGACGAAGGGCTCGGGGATGTAGACGCGCGGCCGCCGCGTGTAGGCGCCGTGAAACCGAAGCCGAGAAAGAAGCGAGATGAGATCGTCGCCTTCGGTTCTTTCGGTCTGATTGCGGATCAAACGATAGCGGAGATCGAAGCGGTTCTCGTAGTGGAGGTTGTCGTTGATGCCGCCAAAATCGGCTTGTGACGTGATCCCGAGGGTGAGCGAGTCCTCGCGTGTGAGCTGGCTCTCCGTGTAGTCGCTCGGGTTGCGTACGACCGTGCCTCCAAAGTTCACATCCGCCGTGGCACGTCCATACCACTCGAAAACACTTGACGGCTCGCGGATGCGAAGGCGCGGATCTCCCTCACCCTGCTCAGATAAATATTCGATCGTGACGCTGCGGAGACGCGCGCCGAGGGGTTGCCATTTCTCGTTCGGAGGGAGCGCGGGAAGAAGACCCGAACGTTCGGCAATGGCGCGCGTGGTCACCACACGATAAACGCCCTCATCGTCGATATTCATCGGAACGTAAAGGCTGATGCGTTCGTAGGCCTTCCCCGGATAGCGATGCTCGAGGCCGTCCATGAAGAAGGCATCGCGCGCAGCCTCCGAGCGGATCAAGGCTTTTAGAAAATTTCCCTTCACACTCGCGATGAGGAGGGGAGCATCGATCTCGATGGCAAGCTCGAGATCGGCCTCCGAAAGATGCGTCTTTCGGATGGGTGCGAAGTCCTTTCGGACGCTCGCTCTCTCGAGGATGGCGAAATCCGCACCCGAGCGCTCGAGGGTGATGCGCGCGCTTAGACGGAGGAGATCTTCGCGATCGAAAGGTGCGGCCAGGCGGGCTCCTTCGAGCGCATCGCTCGCCGCGTCACAGATCGAGGCGCTCACCTCGTCGAGCAGCGATGCGAGCTTGGGGTTGAGCTCTTTTTCGGGTGCGAGGCGGCGGGCACGAAAATCAAGCTCGCCGCTCTCGAGTCGCCGGACATCGAGCTGGGTGACTCCGCTCGGAGGTGCGGCAAAAACGGCCGGAGATTCATTGATAGGGCGGGCAAAAAGCACCTCGGTCCCGCCGCGCGCGCTCATCAGGAGATCGGGCCGCGCCGCCTCGGGGAGCTTGGCGGCGAGCGAAAGCGTCCGCCCAAACCCCTCGGCTCCCATTCCGTCGTCGATGACGGCGACGATCATATCGACGTCTTTTTCTCGAGCCTCGCCGACAGCGCGCTGGAGCGTTTCCTCGATCGACTGAAAGACGAGGGCCTCGGCGAGCTCGAGGGGGAGATGACTCCGGATGGTCGGTGAGGCGAGGCTGATGAAGGCGACGCGATTTCCGCCTTCGCGGAAGATGGGGACGCCGTCCGAGGCCGTGACGAGCGCGTCACATAGGGCGGCGGCGGGCTCCTTACAGACGAGGTTCGAAGCGACCCAAGGGATGCCCTCGCGACGGAGCGCTTCGGCGAGCTGAATCACTCCTTCGAGCTCGTTTTTGAGATCGTCCTCGCCAAGTGCGAGCGCGCGGTATCCAAGCTCGCGGATGATGGAGGCCACGCCCGCGGGATCGCGGCGGACCGCGTGACGCATCAGGCCGTCGGGCGCGACGAGACCGCCGGTATCAAAGACAAAGCTCTCGGGGACAAGCTCCCTTGCGCCGCGAATGGCGGAGGCGACGCGAGCGAACCGGGTGGGGAGGTAGTTGGGAGCGGACGCGTCGCCCTCTTCTTCTCCCGCTCTCGTTTCGTTGGTTTCGTACGTTTCGTTCGTTTCGTTCGTTTCGTTGGCTGCGTTTATTGCATTCGCTTCGATTGTTTCGTTTACGTCGATCGGATTCGCTTGCTCCGATCTGCGGCTCGCTGAGCCGGCGCCGTTTTTGCTCTCGCCGTTTTTGCTCTCTTGGGTCCCGCCCCGCTCCTTACAGCGAAGCTCCGCGAACTTCCCTTGCGCGAGCGAGCTCGCAAAGAGACGGATGCGCGATTCGGCCGAAGCGGACGCCGCGACGAAAACGATCGGCCACAGCGCGATGAGAAGCAAAAGCCCGCGGATCACGAGGCCCTCATCGATTGCGTCTCCCGCCGTGCATGACGGTAGTTTCCGGCAAATCGGCGATCGATTCAAGGAGAGCCACCCCCACGGGTGTCGAGAGGAGCCCGATCGAGTCGCGAACGAGCAAAACATGCATAAAATGCAGGAAATTCGCAGAATTCATTTCGCTAAAATATCAGCATTGATACCGATCGCCGATGTTTCCAATGTTTCGGGATCGCGTCTAGAGCGCCAAGTAAGCCCTTGAAATGACGACGCCTTCATGGATTTTGTCTCCGCCTATGGCGGGTGATTGGCGCTCAAACGATACCTTCGAGGGAGTGCCCGAGCGCGCGACGTCACACCTCATATAAGCCACTGAGATCACGAAGGAATTTTTTTATTTCGATCCTCTGACGTTTCCCCCCTTGACCCCTCCGAGGTTGCGGGGCTATCCCCTTGTCTTCCACCATATGTTGTGGTGCTCATCGAATCACCTCAACTATGGGTTGTGGATTATTTGTGAAATCTCTCACCCTGAGCGAAGGTGCGGGGGTGTCCGAACGCGGGGAATGGATCCGCTAAGCGGCGGAGGCGATAATGAAGATCGAAACGGCGAATGGTAAGACCTTGAGAATCGGCGGCAAAGAGCGAGCGATCGAGCGCGCGGAGACGACCCAGCGCGTCGGAGGGATCGACGTGGAGCGGCATTTCACGCGCCCCGGCGAGGATGCGCTCGAATCCGTCAGCTACGTCAAACGCGATAGCGTCATCTCGAATCCCGACGGTTCGATTGTCTTTGAACTGCGCGGGGCGGAGGTCCCCGAGCATTTTTCGCAGCTCGCCACCGACATCGCCGTCTCGAAGTATTTCCGCCGCGCTGGCATCCATGGCGATCCCCAAAAGGGGGAGACGAGCGTCCGTCAGCTCGTCCATCGGGTCGCGAGCACCATTCGCGAGGCGGGCGAGAAGTTCGGCGGCTATTTCGCGAACGAGACCGCGGCCGAAAATTTTGAGCAGGAGCTCTCCCACCTCCTCATCCACCAAAAAGCGGCGTTCAATAGCCCCGTTTGGTTCAACTGCGGGCTTTACCATCGATACGGGATCGAGGGATCGGGCGGAAACTACGCTTGGGATCCCGAAAAGGATGCGATCGTCCAGACCACGAACGCGTACGAGCGGCCGCAATGCTCGGCCTGCTTTATCCAGGCGGTCGAAGACGATCTGATGGCCATCTACGAGCTCGTGAAGAATGAGGCGCGCCTCTTCAAATACGGCTCGGGCACGGGCTCGAACTTCTCGAAGATCCGCGGCAAGCAGGAGAAGCTCTCCGGTGGCGGCACCTCGAGCGGTCTGATGAGCTTCCTCGAGGTGCTCGATCGCGCGGCAGGCGCCACGAAGAGCGGCGGGACGACACGGCGGGCGGCGAAGATGGTCTGCCTCGATCTCGACCACCCCGAGATCGTCGATTTCATCGAGTGGAAATCGCGCGAAGAGAAGAAGGCGCAAGCGCTGATCGCGGCGGGCTATTCCTCCGATTTCAACGGCGAGGCCTATCACACGGTGAGCGGGCAGAACTCCAACAACTCGATCCGTATCACGGATGAGTTCATGCGCGCGGTCGAGGCGGATGGTGAGTTCAGCACGCGCTATCGCACGACCGGCGAGATCGCCGATACGTACAAGGCGCGCGATCTATGGCATAAGATTGCTCAGGCAGCTTGGGAGTGCGCCGATCCGGGTGTCCAATACGATACAACGATTAACGATTTCCACACCTGCCCGAATACCGATCGGATCAACGCGAGCAATCCCTGCTCAGAGTATATGTTCCTCGACAATACGGCGTGTAACCTCGCGTCGATCAACCTCACGAAATTCCTCGATGAGGAGGGGCGCTTCGACGTCGAAGGTTATCGCCAGGCCA
>JAAZAH010000220.1 GCA_012514415.1 Sandaracinaceae bacterium | reverse complement strand
TCTCCCGGTCCTCGCGGCTGGCGGGATGGGTGACGGTCGCCATCTGGCGGCTGCCATGGCGCTTGGCGCGGCGGGCATCTGGACGGGCTCGGTTTGGCTGACGACAAATGAGTCGGACTGCCCCGACGCACTCGTCGATAAGCTCCTTGCGGCGAACGAGATGGACACCGAGCGCTCGCGCTGTATCAGCGGTAAGCCCGCGCGTCAGCTCCGCACGACCTATGTGAAGGCATGGAATGAGCCCGATTGCCCGGGCACCCTCCCCATGCCGCTCCAGTACATGCTCACGGCCGAGGCGACCCAGCGCATCCACCGCTACGCCGAGACCGGTGAGCCCGGCAGCGCCGAGCTCCTCGGAACGCCGGTCGGTCAGGTCGTCGGTCTTATGAATAAGCGCAAGCCCGCGGCCCAGGTCGTTTACGATTTCGTCAACGGCTACATCGACGCGGTCCAGCGCCTGAACGATACGCTCCCCGACGAGTGATCCGGAGGCCGTGCGCCTCACGATCGCTCGATAGAAAGAACGCTCGCCATCCTTTGCGGATCGGCGAGCGTTTTTTTTATCGGAGGCGGGGCACGCGCCGAATCGGAAGTGCTCCGGCACGTGCGCAGTGGGCGCCCATCAAAGAAATAGGAGGTTTCCTAAATGATACCGAGGGCGAGCATGGCGTCCGCCACCTTTCGAAAGCCCGCGATGTTGGCGCCCATCAGGTAATCGCCGGCGTATCCGTATTCGGCCGCCGTTCCGATGCAGCGCTGGTGGATTCGCTTCATGATCGTCGCGAGTCGCTCCTCGGTATATTCGAAGGTCCACGAATCGCGCGAGGCGTTCTGTTGCATCTCGAGCGCGGACGTCGCGACGCCTCCCGCGTTTGCCGCCTTGCCGGGCCCAAAAGCCACCCCCGCCGCACGAAAGACGCGAATGGCTTCGGGCGTGCACGGCATATTCGCGCCCTCGGCGACGACCTTCACCCCATTTTTTACGAGCGTCTCGGCCGCCACTTCGTCCAGCTCGTTCTGGGTGGCGCATGGCAGCGCGACATCGCACGGCACAGTCCAGATCCGGTGGCGCTGCTCATGAAATTCCGCCCTCGGAACGAGCGCGCAATAATCGACGATTCTCCCGCGCCGTTCGAGCTTCACCTCGAGCATTGCAGCCAGATCGATTCCCTCTGGGTCGTAGACGAAGCCTGTCGAATCGCTCATGGCGACCACCTCGCCGCCGAGTTGTTGGATCTTCTCGACCGAATAAATGGCCACATTTCCCGCGCCCGACACCACGGCGGTCTGTCCATCAAAATCAAGGCCGCGATGCTTGAGGATCTCTTGCGTGAAGTAAACAAGCCCATAGCCCGTGGCTTCCGTTCGTACCTGCGAACCGCCCCAGCTCGTGCCCTTTCCCGTCAGGACGCCCGATTCATAGGAATTGCGCATCCGCTTGTACTGACCGAAGAGCCAGCCGATCTCGCGCCCGCCCACCCCAATGTCGCCGGCCGGGACATCGGTGTATTGACCGATGTAGTTGTGGAGCTCGGTCATGAACGACTGGCAGAAGCGCATGATCTCGGTATCCGACCTCCCCTTCGGATCGAAATCGGCACCGCCTTTTGCTCCTCCGATTGGCATGCCCGTGAGCGCATTCTTGAAGATTTGCTCGAAGGCGAGGAATTTGATGATGCTCAGATTGACGCTTGGGTGAAAGCGAAGGCCACCCTTATAGGGGCCAAGGACGCTGTTGTATTGGACGCGAAAGCCGCGGTTGACATGGATGTTCCCTTCGTCGTCGATCCATGGAACGCGGAAGATGATCTGACGTTCGGGCTCGCAGAGGCGTTGGAGCAGGCCCTGCTGATCGTAGTGCGGATGCCGTTTGAGGACGACCGCGACCGATTCGAGGAGCTCGCGCACGGCCTGGTGAAATTCAGGCTCTCCGGCGTTGCGCTTGCGGATCGTTTGGAAGATGGATTCGACGCGCTCATCGAAATATTGATCCACTGGCTGTCTCCGATCTCGGGCCGGGGCCCACGCTGAGCGAATCGGACGCACAGCCCCTCCCCCGACGCGACTTGTGAATGAACAAGAATAAGTTAACGCTAAAGAACGTCGACGTCGAGGTCAAATTGCTCTCAGGGTCGCTGCGTAAGTGTTCAAAAATACACGGTTTTTATGCAGGTGCTCAAAAAAAGCGCCGTGGTACGACCAATGTCCATTCGGATCTGACGCAAACTGACACGGCGATCGGGAGGTTGTTCTGAAAAATACGGAATAAAATTAGGGTATGTGTAGGGAGCGTCTTCCCTCTTCGCGCGGGTATGGCCCCCAAGCTCCAGCACGTTCAATCGAGGAGCTTGAAGGCGTAAAAATGCCCAGCGTTGCTCAAGACCCCGACAAAATCGGCGCTCGTCGCCGCTTGCGCGCTAAAGCCCTCACCGCCCTCGATGCGCGCGAGCTCCTTCCCGGTTTTCAGGTCGACGGCGAGGAAGGAGCCGGGCGTCTCGCCATAAAGAACAATCTCGCCCTCCGCGATGGTGAGCGGGCTGATGGCTCCCCGCTCGCTCGGTCGATCCCAAGCCTCATCGCGCGTCACAATATCGTAAGCGACGATTCCGCGATCTTTCGACGTGATGAGAAGGAAGTCGCCCGAAAGCTGGATGTCGGTGATGCCCTTGGCCTCCGCATCGCGCGCGATCACGCTCCCGTTGGAAGGGTTGAGTCGATAAAGCCCAGCGTTAAAGCTCGCTACCCACAGCTCGTCGCCTACGATGATGGGTGTCGTATCGACATCCGCGAAGGTTGGCCGCTTGCTGCCATCGTCTTCTATGTCTGCGGACGTATCGTATTCCCAGACCGCGCTTCCGTCCCGTCGATCGATGGCGACGATGGCGCCATCATCAAAACCGGTGATGAGATAATCCTCATAGAGGAGGATTCCCGCGCGCCCCTTGATCGTGAAGTCTTCGGCCGGCGGTCGCCGATAGCTGAAGAGGGCTTCGCCCGTTGCCTTTGAGGCGGCGACGATCGCGTTATCGCTCGTCGGGATGTAGAGCGCATCGCCGACGATGAGCGGTGTTCCGATGAGCGGATACTCGAGATCGACCTTCCAAAGGAGCGCGCCACTCGCCGCATCGAGAGCGTGAAGAGAGCCGTCGCCGGTTGCCAAAAACAGCCGCCCGAGCCCTTCATCGAAAGCGGGCGCGGCATCGATGGGGGCACCTGCTTCGTATTCGAAAAGCCTTTTTCCGATCGCATTGTACGCGTAAAGGAAACCCGCGGCCGAGCCGATGTAGATGCGCTGATGCTCGACGTCGAGCGCCGCGCTCGCGATCTCGACCGGGCGATACGGCGCGCTTGCCCCGCGATTGACCACGCGTGTCCACGCGAGCGTCAGGCGGTTGCTCGCGCGATGCTCGATCTCACGCTCACCCCGGAGGACCGGGAAATCGCCTGTCCCCATCCCCAAACAAGCGCTCAACCACGTGGCGCTTAGGGCTGCGTAGAGGAGAAGGAAGATTCGATGTCGGTTGTAGGGGAGAATCGAAGGACTCCGCGTTGAGAATCGAATGGCGATGAGAGGTAAAAGATGAGCGCGCGGCGAGGCGTACTCTGAACGGGAGGAGGGACCGAGCGCCGCTCAGCTTCCAAGCTCGGAAAGGAGCGCTGAGGTGGCTTCTTGAGTGAACCCGGCGCCGTCTCGTCCAAGCGCGCTCAGGCGATCGCGCAGCCCTTCGAGAAGTTCTTTGGCCTCCGCTTCGCGTCCTTCGGCGACCAAAATCCGAGCGATGCCGAGATCGGCGGCATTTCGTGCGGCATCTCCAAGTTCGCGCATCCGCTCATACGTCTTGCGCGCGGCATCATTTTTACCTTCGGCAAGCTGCGCCGCGGCGAGCCCTTCGAGCGCAAGCCTTCGCTCATATTCCCGGAGGTCGCTCTCGGTCAGCGCCCGCTCGTAGAGTGCGCCGGCCTCGGCGGGATCTCCCGCTTCAAGCGCCGATGCGGCCGCGCCAAGAAGCGCCCACTCCTCGACCTCGCGGCCCTGGTTCTCCTTGGCGACCTCGACAAGCGCCGCCTTACGCGCCGCCGCCTCCTTAATGGATTCGGCCTCGGCGAGCGATTCGGCCCTCCCCGCGGCACCCCCCGCGGCCACCTCTTTCCCGATCACGATGGCGAGCGTCAAGACGAGGGCGAGCGCGGCAACAAGCGCGATTGAGCGGCCATGCGTTCGCAGAAAGGCTTGGGTGGCGTCACGCGCCTGCTCGGCCATCGCCGTCGCGCGCTGCTCCATGGCGTCAGGTTCAGCGGCCGCGGCGGCAGCGCGCTCCGCCTCCCGTGCGGCGCGGGCGGCCTTCTTTTCTTCGGCCTTCCGCCTGCGCTCCTCTTGAATGCGCTCTCCGCGCGTGAGCGGGCGCGATGCCGGCGCCTCAGGCTTTTCGAGCGTTCCCTCGTGAGGGGCCCCTCCTGCCGTCAGATCTTCATTCGTTCGATCGTTTCCGCTCTCTTCTGACACGCGTGCACTCCGCTAAAATCTTCGAAAAACTCAGCTCGGCACTATACCTTCAAGGGTGGTACCGTCAACGGACTCTTTTCGGCATCCACGACGCGAGTTGGCGGTCGATGCGCTACACTTCACACCCATGGCCTCGCGCCCCCGCTCTCTTATGTTGACCTTGCGCTCTCAGGCGGCGCCTCAAGCATGCGCGCGCGCTCGTCTCGGGCTCGGCAGCGCCATCGCGCTCTTTGGGGCGCTCGCCCTTGGAATGCTGGTCGGCGTCCCGGTCGCCGCGGCCTATGAAGATACGATCCAGCTCGGCGTCTCCGCAGGCTATGCGCACCAGCTCGACGCCGAAGAGAACGAGCGCCGCCATGGACTCGACCTCACCGCCCTTGCGGATTTCGGACTAAACGACGCCTGGTCGCTCCGCGCGGTGGCGCAACATCAGCTCGTCTTTCCTTCGGCTCCGCTTCGAAAAACCGCCCTCCTCTTCGAAGCGGCGTACATCCTCGATATCGTTCGAGTCGTGCCCGTTTTTGGCGTCGGAATCGGCGCTGCGACCGAGGTGCGCGAGGGTGCGC